>JALVDE010000512.1 GCA_027009375.1 Gammaproteobacteria bacterium | reverse complement strand
AAGGACATAGGCGGCAGGGAAACCAAAACGTTCCGGGTTTTGTGCGGCATAGGTTTTGGGACTGACTTCAGAAAAAACCAGGATAACAAAAGTCAGAATACCGGTGGCAATAGCAATGCCTGCTTCACCGAACAACTGCATGCCGATAACAGTGGCAATGGCGGACGCCAGAATATTAACAAAATTATTAAAAATCAGGATCAGTCCAAACAGCCGATCCGGACGTTCCAGCAGGGCACTGGCAATCTGGGCTCCGCGATGACCGGATTGCACCAGATGTTTGAGACGATAGCGGTTAAGACTGACCAGTGCGGTTTCAGAGCCGGAGAAAAAACCGGATAAAACGATCAGTACACCAAGGATAGTAAAAAGAATTCCAATCGGGATGTCATTCAAGGTTCAGGCCGCCTGTAGAAAGTAAGTATCAGACCAGGTATCAGATTTTGTGCAGAATGATTTCAAGCACCATTTTACTGCCGAAATAGGCGAGCATCAGAAAAGCAAATCCGCCCAGAGTAAAATGAACGGCTTTTTTACCCCGCCAGCCGAAATGACCGCGTCCCCAGAGTAAAATGGCAAATAACAGCCAGGCAATGATAGATAATACGGTTTTATGTACCAGATGCTGAGCAAAAATATCATCCAGAAAAATAAAGCCGCTGAGCAGAGCAAAAGATAATAATATAAAGCCGACCTTAATCATCTGAAACAACAGGGTTTCCATGCTTTGCAGAGGGGGCAGAGAGCGGATAAAGCCACCGGGATGCCTGTTTTTTAAATAATGAGTCTGGATCAGCAGTAAAATAGACTGCCCGGCGGCAATGGCCAGCAGACCATAAGCCAGTAAAGACAGCAGGATATGAACCTGCAGTTCAAAGCTCAATCCGGAAACTGCGGATTCGTGCGGCCAGAATAATTGCAAAAAGACAGCAATAGCGGCAATAGGAAAAATCAGAGTACCCAGTGTTTCCACCGGTTTGCGAAATTCAGCGGTCAGATACAGCAGAACCACCAGCCAGGAAACCAGGGAAAAGCTGTTCACAAACGACGGGTTTAAACCACTGGAGGTAATAGTACTGGAAAACAGAATAATGGCATGCAGGAGCAGGGCGATAAAGCCAACAATAATAATGTTTTTATTGGGCCTGTCCTGAACAATATTGGCATTTAAAAGGTTAAAACCTAACCAGGCACCTGATGCCAGATAAAGAAAACCGGTAAATAAACCTGATATAAACATAAATCCCAAGCAGTTTGTATTAATTGGAAAAAACTATATCATAGGATGCTTTAACTCTTATGGCAACATGTTATTATAGCGTATTTTTATAATCCTAATTACAAAACTAAAATCTAAATCCATATTTTTAAATTAAGGTAAACCAGTCACTATGTTCGACGGATTAACGGAACGCCTGGCCAAAACGGTCAAAAACCTGCGCGGTCAGGGACGCTTATCAGAAGATAATATTAAAGATACTCTGCGTGAAGTACGCATGGCCCTGCTGGAGGCGGATGTTGCCCTGCCGGTGGTCAAGGAATTTATTGAACATGTTAAAGCGCGTGCAATCGGCAAGGAAGTAATAGAAAGCATTACCCCCGGCCAGGCCTTTATCAAGATTGTCAATGATGAGCTGGTCACCATGATGGGGGAGACCAATGACGCCCTGAACCTGAATGTTCAGCCGCCGGCGGTTATCTTAATGGCCGGTCTGCAGGGTTCTGGTAAAACCACCAGTGTGGCCAAGCTGTCCCGGTTATTAAAACAGGATAAAAAATCCGTGCTGGTGACCAGTGCTGACATCTATCGTCCTGCGGCGATTGAGCAGCTGGCTACTCTGGCTAAAGAAGTGGATGTCGAGTTTTTCCCCAGTGATACTTCCCAGGATCCGGTGGACATTGGCCGTAATGCCATTGATTATGCCCGTAAGCATCATATTGATGTGGTCATAGTCGATACCGCCGGTCGTCTGCATATTGATGACGAGATGATGGGCGAGATCAAACGCCTGCATCAGGCCATTACCCCGGTAGAAACCCTGTTTGTAGTAGACAGTATGACCGGTCAGGATGCGGCCAATACGGCCAAAGCCTTTAACGAAGCACTGGAACTGACCGGTGTCATTCTGACCAAGACCGATGGTGATGCACGTGGTGGTGCCGCACTGTCCATTCGTCAGATCACCGGTAAACCCATTAAGTTTATGGGTGTAGGTGAAAAAGTGGATGCTCTGGAAGCTTTTCACCCTGACCGCCTGGCTTCCCGTATTCTGGGTATGGGAGATATTCTCTCTCTGGTAGAAGAAGCCCAGCAGAAAGTTGACCATAAAAAAGCGGCACGCCTGGCGAAAAAGATTAAAAAAGGCAAAAACTTTGATCTGGATGATTTTCGGGATCAGATTCTGCAAATGAAAAAAATGGGCGGTATGGCCGGTTTAATGGATAAGCTGCCCGGTGTCAGTGATGTGCCTGCCCAGGTAAAAAACCAGGTCAATGATAAAGAGCTGGTTAAAATTGAGGCCATGATTAATTCCATGACACCGGCGGAACGGCAGCGCCCTGAACTGATAAAAGGCTCCCGTAAAAAACGTATTGCCACTGGCTCCGGTACCCAGATCCAGGATCTGAATCGTCTGCTGAAACAGTTTAAACAGATGCAGAAAATGATGAAGAAATTTTCCAAAGGCGGCATGAAGAATATGATGCGCAGCCTGAAGGGCAGAATGCCCCCGGGAATGGGCGGTGGCGGCATGGGAAAAATGCCGTTCTAGAAGGCTCTGATGGACATTAAAAATACCGTTGAAAATAAAGCAAAATAAATCCCTAAAATACTTTATCTACACAGCTTTTTAGAGTAAAATGCCCGTCTTTTCTGAGCAGGCTTTAAGTACGTACAGGCAGAAGCTGGTTTTAATACCACTTTCATTAATTACCCTGGTGCTTAAAACGCAAGTTCCAGGTTTGTCTGCACAGATACAGAATTTTCTGTAAGTTATTGAATTTTGAGGAATATATTTAAATGGTTACTATACGTCTCGCTCGTGGCGGTGCCAAGAAAAGCCCATTTTACCAGATCGTTGTAACGGACAGCCGTTCAGCTCGTGATGGTCGTTTTATCGAAAAAGTAGGCTATTTCAACCCAATGGCTCGTGGCAACGAAGTCCGTCTGGAAGTTAAAACTGACCGTGTCGATCACTGGATTGGCCAGGGTGCACAGACTTCTGAGCGTGTTTCATCTCTGCTCAAAGAGTTCAGGAAAGCAAGCTAAAGCCTGTTTTCAGTTTTTGCCGGAAGTCCGACAGGAAAGCAGCTTATGTCTGAAAAAGCGGAACAACTTCATATTCTGGCAAAAATTACCGGCTACTACGGTGTTAAGGGATGGTTAAAACTCTATTCCTTTACCGAACCCAGGGAAAATATCATTCACTACCCGGCGTTAAAAATTCGACGCAATAAACGGGAAGGGTGGCAGGATATTAAACTGGACAGCGGCAAGGCACATGGCAAGGGGGTTATTGCCCACTTTACCGGTTACGATAACCGGGAAATTGCAGCCAGCCTGATAGGCGCTGAACTGGCGGTTTACCGTTCTGACTTTAAACCGGCAGGTAAAGATGAATATTACTGGTCTGACTTAATAGGCATGACCGTAAAGAATCTTGAAGGCATTGAACTGGGGCAGGTCACCCGTTTAATGGAAACTGCGGCTAATGATGTATTAGTTATTAAAACTAATAGCACGGGTCAGAAAAGCAGTGAAGAAATTTTAATTCCTTTTGTACTGGACCACTTTATCGAGCAGGTGGATCTGGATGCCGGCACGATTACCGTAGACTGGCCTGTTGACTGGAATTCCGATTAACGGATACAGCCGGACACATAAGTGATGCGCAAAAGTGAAGCGCAAGTAAAAAGAATTGATGTGATTACTCTGTTCCCTGAGATGTTTGAAGCCATCAAACAGGGCATTACCGGCAGAGCAATACGCAATGGTTTAATTGAACTGGGGCTGACCAATCCCAGAGATTTTACCACAGACAGACACAAAACCGTGGATGACCGGCCTTATGGCGGTGGCCCGGGCATGTTAATGAAAGTTGAGCCGCTTAAAGAGGCGATTCTTTCAGTAAAAGCAAACAGCAACTATAAACAGCCGAAGGTTGTTTATCTGTCTCCCCAGGGACAGCCCTTAACACAGAATATTGTTAAGGCACTCAGTAATAACGAGCAGCTGATATTACTGGCCGGTCGATACGAAGGGGTGGACGAACGTCTGATTGAACATTATGTGGATTATGAGTGTTCCATTGGCGATTATGTACTCAGCGGCGGTGAACTGCCGGCCATGGTACTGATTGACAGTCTGATTCGGTTATTACCCGGTGCGCTGGGGCATAATGAATCCGCCAGTAATGACTCATTTTATGCAGGTCTGCTGGATCATCCGCATTATACCCGCCCGGAAGATTTTGAGGGCGACAGGGTACCGCCGATATTACTCAGCGGTGACCATAAAAAAATTGAACAGTGGCGTCTTAAGCAATCTCTGGGACGCACCTGGCAAAGACGTCCTGATTTATTAGCCAATCGGGAACTTAATGAACTGGAGCAGCGTTTGCTGGATGAGTTTATTAAGGAACAAAATTAAGACATTAACTAATACTTTAGATATTTTTATTGACAATCCCTGGGTTTCAGGGCCTAAGGAAATCGGAGCAAAGCAATGAGTAAGATAATTGATGCTATAAACGCAGAACAAATGGGACGTGAAGTACCCAAGTTTGGCCCTGGTGACACAGTGGTTGTAAACGTAAAAGTAAAAGAAGGTGACCGTGAGCGTATCCAGGCTTTTGAAGGTGTGGTTATCGGTGTACGTAACCGTGGTTTAAATTCAGCTTTCACTGTCCGTAAGATTTCTTATGGTGAAGGTGTTGAGCGGGTTTTTCAGACTCACAGTCCAATGATTGACAGCATTAATGTCAAGCGTCGCGGTGATGTGCGTCGTTCCAAGCTGTATTATCTGCGTGAACTGCGTGGTAAAGCTGCACGTATTAAAGAAAAACTGAGTTAAGTTTACCTGGTGAGTTCTTAAAT
>JALVDE010000511.1 GCA_027009375.1 Gammaproteobacteria bacterium | reverse complement strand
TGAGCGCTGAGCGCTGAACGCTGAACTCTTACAACCCGGAACCCCTATGCTTAACATGATGTTCGACATCTACGACTCCATCCAGCAATTTTTCCTCCGCCTGATTAAGCTTTACCACATCCGAACCCTGAAGGAAAAAGGCATTATCTGGTCAATCGGTCTGCTGATCAGTACCGCATTAGTGGTCTGGCTGGTGCTGGCCTTTTTATGGAGCCGGGAACCGGATTTGCTTGATGTTAATGCTGCTACCAACCAACTGATTGAACAGATTAATGCAGAAAAAGGAACAGATTTTAAAAAGGTCGTCGGGGCAACAACCACTGCAACAATAATTAATATCACTCAAACGCTGCTGGATAAACCCGGTGGTTACCTGAGCAATGATGTTACCCCACCGGGAATTTTTCTGGATAATATGCCTAACTGGGAATACGGCGTACTGGTGCAGATCCGCGATGTGACCAGGGTATTACGCAATGACTTCAGTATGGCTCAGTCCACTTCCAGAGAGGACAAAGCTCTGTCCATGGCCGAACCGGCCTTTAATAACGATTCAACCAAATGGCTCTGGCCGGCCGCAGAAAGTAAATACCGGGAGGGGATCAATTATTTAATGGATTATCTGACCCGTCTGCTGGATAAAAAACAGCAGCAGGCCCAGTTTTTTGCCCGGGCGGATAACCTGGTGGACTGGTTGCAGGTGGTGGAAAAGCGTCTGGGCAGTTTATCCCAGCGTTTAAGTGCCAGTGTTGGCCAGGAGCGTATTAATACCAATCTGGCTGGTGATGCTCAGGCCCAGCAGGCTACCTATGAGCCGGAAAAGCTGATGGTTAAAACTCCGTGGACAAAAATTGATGATGTTTTTTATGAGGCTCGCGGCACCAGCTGGGCTCTGGTTAATTTACTCCATGCCATAGAATATGACTTTCAGGGCGTACTAAAAAAGAAAAATGCTCTGGTTAGTCTGCGCCAGATTATTCGTGAACTGGAATCCACCCAGGAGCCGATATTCAGCCCCATTATTCTAAACGGTAGCGGCTTTGGAATGACCGCTAACCATTCCCTGGTTATGGCATCCTATATCTCCCGCGCTAACGCTGCCATTATAGATCTGAAACGCCTGCTGCAGGACGGCTAAAAAATTATTAGCCAAAAAGAAAAGCAAAACTATACTGTTTGCTGAACGCTGAACGCTGAACGCTGAACGCTGAACGCTGAACGCTGAACGCTGAACGCTGAACGCTGAACGCTAATAAAACGTAGAAATACTCTCACTCCAGCCGGACTCATCAAACAATACCTGATAAAGTTTTTCATCCCATTTATGTCCCCACGGCCCGGTTTTCATCAAATGCTTACTATAGCCCCGCTGTACACCGGGCGGGATAAAACCAAAAGGAATACCGTTAATTAATACTGCGATAGAGCGACCATCATGACTCCATTTAAATTCAAAAATGTCTGATTGCAGCGGCGTAAATTCGGCATGTGGGTGGGCATAACTGGCCACAGCGGGAGGTGAGGAGGTCCGATATTTGCGAATTTCAGATTCCTGCGGTGCTGTAATCCGGTTGTAAATCCAGCAGTCGGCTGTAACAACCGGGCTATCAGGATTGGTGACATATAACCATGCAGAATGGCCATTGTCATCAAAGCGAGCCTGTTTTTTTGAAACGGGATGCGTTTCAAACAGTAAAGTAGTTTTTTCCATAGTGGACATTGGCTTTACCTGTGCATTCATCCTTCACTGACCCAATGACCGGATTTTCCGCCAGCTTTTTCCAGCAGGCGGACATTGCCCATAACCATACCCCGATCCACGGCCTTGCACATATCATAAATCGTCAGCAGGGCAATCTGGGTGGCAGTTAGTGCTTCCATTTCAACCCCGGTTTTACCGTCGGTTTCTACGGTACAGGTACAAACCACCTTATGTTTGTCTTCAATAACGTTCAGTTCCAGATCCACATGAGTTAAAGCCAGCGGATGGCATAAGGGGATTAAATTCGCAGTTTGTTTGGCCGCCATAATGCCGGCAATACGGGCAATACCCAGAACATCTCCTTTTTTATGATTACCCTGCACAATTAAGGTCAGAGTTTCCGGTTCCATGGTGATATCACCGGTAGTTACCGCACGGCGATGGGTAATCTTCTTGGCTCCGACATCCACCATATGGGCTTCGCCCTTATTATTAAAATGTGTTAGTTTGCTCATGTGTTTAATGTGTTGTTTTATTATTAGTTATAATTTTATACACCGAAAAACTCTTAAAATATTAATAATATTTTAGTGATGATTCTGCTTTATAAGATATACTTATTTCGGTATATTACTATAAGATTATACAAAAGTGACTAAGGAATATCCCTTTTTTACTTAACTTTTTAGTTACATTAGATGAGGTCATTGTAGGTATTGTGGGTATAGCTGTTAAATTTTTTGCCAGTATGCGGGATCTAATGGGTGATGACAGGGAACTGGATGCTCAAATGGTTCAGCAGCATAATATTAAAACTGTCGATGATATCTGGAACTATTGCGCGGAAGGCAAAGAGCGTCCGGCTAATGTGCTGGTGGCCGTTAATATGGACTATGTGGGTGGTTCAACAACAGTAAAAGACGGTGATGAAGTGGCCTTTTTCCCGCCGGTTACCGGAGGTTAGGCATGAGCGTAGTTATTCTCTCTGAAGCCTTTAACCCCTGGCTGTTACTGGAAGAGTATCAGCAAAAAATGTCCGAACTGGACGGCAAATATGGTGCAACAGCTGTGTTTGTGGGTACCATGCGGGATTTTAATGAAGGGGACAATGTTTCACAGATGTTCCTGGAGCATTACCCCGGCATGACCGAAAAACACCTGGAAAAAATCTGCACCCAGGCCACCGCCGACTACGGCTTACTGGAATCTCTGGTCGTACACCGGGTAGGCGAAATAAACCCCAACGACCCCATTGTACTGGTCGCCGTCTGGACCGCCCATCGAAAACAGGCCTTCGAAGCCTGCCGGGAAATCATGGAAGACCTGAAATCCAGAGCCCCATTCTGGAAAAAAGAACAACTAAACACCGGAAAAAACCGCTGGGTAGAAAAAAATACCAAAGGCTACTAAGCTCTTTCTCAACGCTCAACGCTCAACGCTCAACGCTAAAGATACTGCCTCCACGACTCCGACCGCTGATCCCGACAGTCACACAGTTTCTTCTTCCGGGTAGTCAAATAAACCACATCACTTTTATGTTTATTATGTACTTCTTCAATCTGACGCTCCTGCTTGTTATTTTCGCGGGATGCTTCCTCGCAATAAAAAACAATGCTACGTTTTATTTTAGCCAGAATAGAATTGTCCAGGTGAAAACCCTCATTTTGCAGAATACTCTCGATTTCAGCCAGAGTAATACGGTTTAAATCATAGGCGATTTTAATGCACTGATGATTCATGGCATGAGACATCAGTACGCCGGGCAGATCATTAACAGAAAAGACTGCCGCATGGGCCTGTTCAGGATTGGAATGAATAGCACAGAAGTGAATTTCACGGTGCTTAATAAGCTGGTGATGCATATTTCCCCCTCAGAAAACATTCAAACAGAACATTTTTTATTTTTATACCCTCTGGCCTCAACCAGAAAAGTTCTTACAATTATTCTATGATTTATCAGCTGGAAAGCCCATAGCAAATAACCCTTATAAACTAAGGACTACTCCTAGTAAACTCCCCCAAGCTAACTCAATCCAAAGAAAAAACGCCGAGTAGAAAAAACACCAAAGCCTGCTAAGCTCTTTCTCAACGCTCAACGCTCAACGCTCAACGCTCAACGCTCAACGCTAAAGCTGCCCCATACTAACTCTATCCAGCCGATTCAGATCTTTTACCGTCCGTATATTTTTAAACCTGTACTGTTTCAATAACTCCTGTACCGCTTCTGCCTGTGTATAACCATGTTCCAGCAATAACCAGCCTCCAGGTTTAAGATAGTTGTGACTGCCGCTAATGATCTGTCTGATAGCTGCCAGCCCGTTTTCAGCAGCCAGCAGGGCGCTTTGTGGCTCAAAGCGTTGTACATTCATTTCAAGTAAAGGATCACCAGGAGCTATATAAGGCGGGTTAGAGACTATAAGATCAAATTGATACTCAGGAATGTTTTCAAACCAGTCTGAATGACAAAACTGAATATTTGGCAGTTGTATGCTTTTGGCATTACTGCGAGCCACTTCCAGAACCTGTGCAGAAGTATCGCTTGCCAGTACTTTGGCATCCGGGCGTTCCGAGGCAATGGCCAGGGCAATGGCACCGCTGCCGGTACCCATATCCAGTACCTTTAAAGGTGTTTTGAAAGGCAATGTATCCAGGGCGCATTCTACCAGTAACTCGGTTTCCGGTCGGGGAATAAGGGTGTCCGGGCTGACTTTTAGACTAAAGTCCCAGAAATCTTTTGTGCCGGTGATATAGGCAACGGGTTTACCCTGAGCTCTTTGCTTAAGGCTATCCAGATAATACTGTATCTGAGCACTGGAAAGTGTCTGTTCAGGCCAGGTCAGCAGCCAGGTTTTGGTTTTTTTTTGTTTAGAATTGGAGGCAGAGCCATGATTTAGAGCATCCAGTAATAAAATTTCACAATCCAGCTTCAGAGTATCACTGTCCAGTCCGGCCTGCTGCAGTTGCTCCATCCCCAGTTTAATGGCCTGCTGAACGGTCAGTTTTTCCATAAACGGCTTTAATCTTCCGACATGGACGCCAGCAATTCGGCCTGATATTCGCTCAATAACGGGTCGATAATTGCGCCCAGATCGCCATTCATTACTTCTTCGAGCTTATAAAGCGTCAGATTGATGCGATGATCAGTAACCCGACCCTGTGGATAATTATAGGTTCGGATACGTTCAGAGCGGTCTCCGCTGCCTACCTGCAGTTTGCGATCGGCGGCCTGTTCAGATTGCTGTTTTTCCTGCTCTGCGGCCAGCAGGCGGGAGGACAGCATGGACATGGCCTTGGCCTTGTTTTTATGCTGTGAGCGTTCTTCCTGGCACTCAACTACCACACCGGTGGGCAGGTGGGTAATGCGGATGGCCGAATCGGTTTTATTGACGTGCTGACCCCCGGCACCGGATGCGCGGAAAGTATCAATGCGTAAATCCTTGGGGTTAATATCAATGGCTTCCACTTCATCCACTTCAGGAATAATGGCCACCGTACAGGCTGAGGTATGTACCCGGCCCTGGGATTCAGTTTCAGGCACCCGCTGTACCCGATGGGCACCGGATTCAAATTTCAGTTTGGAGAAGGCACCATGACCGACGACTCGCGCAACAATTTCCTTATAACCGCCATGATCACCGGGGTTTTCCGACATGACTTCTACAGTCCAGTTCTGGGTTTCAGCATAGCGGCTGTACATTTTAAATAAATCACCGGAGAAAATAGCGGCCTCATCACCACCGGTACCAGCCCGGATCTCCAGGTAAATATTATGGTCATCATTGGGATCTTTAGGCAGCAGCATTTTCTGTAAATCCAGAGATAATTGTTCCTGAAGCTGTCGGGCCTCATGAATTTCTTCTTCTGCCATAGCTTTCATTTCCGGATCACTGTCATCCAGCATTTCCGTGGCTGTTTCTATGGTGTCTGCGGCTTCCTGGTACTGGCTGAATTTTTCAACTACCGGACTGAGTTCTGCATATTCTTTGGACAGTTCGCGAAAACGGTTCTGATCATTCATAACCTCAGGCTGGGATAACAGCAGGGATATCTCTTCATGCCGTTCG
The DNA here is from genome assembly GCA_027009375.1 of Gammaproteobacteria bacterium. Classification (GTDB taxonomy): domain Bacteria; phylum Pseudomonadota; class Gammaproteobacteria; order GRL18; family GRL18; genus JANELJ01. The sequence continues at coordinate 900 of JALVDE010000511.1, read as the reverse complement.
GACAGGGTTTCAAGTTTGCTTATAATGGATGCTTTCACTGCTTACTCTTATAAAATAGATAGTAAAAAAAGATGGTTCAGGTTCCGGGGAACAGGGAGTGGTTAATCAGGGGGCTGGAGCAGCTAACGGTTCCGGGGCAGATCAAATAGTTCAATGGCTGCATCAATGAGCTCGGAACGGTCATCCATACCGGCCTGTTTGATCTGGATACTCGGCTTATGGATCAGTTTATTGGTCAGCTGGCGTGCCAGTTCAGTAACAACCTGTTCGGCCTCTTTGCCATTTTTTAACTGTTTCAGGGCATTGGCAACGGCCTGATCCCGTATGTCTTCAGCGTGTTCCCGGAATTCTCTCATAATGGCAATGGAGTCCAGAGAACGCAGCCAGTTCATAAAATGGCTGACTTCCACATCAATAATTTCTTCTGCCTTGAGTGCGGCTTCCTGGCGGGATTTCAGGCCTTCATCAATGATCTCCTTGAGATCATCCACAGTATATAAAAACACGTCTTCCAGCTCACTGACTTCTTCTTCAATATCCCGGGGCACGGCAATATCGACCATAAAAATAGGGGCATGTTTACGTGCCTTAATAGCAGATTCCACAGCGCCTTTACCCAGGATAGGCAACTGGCTGGCGGTTGAAGAGATAACAATATCCGCTTCGGCCAGGTGATTAGGCAGCTCGCTGAGTGAAATGGCATAGCCGTTAAATTCCTGGGCCAGGGTATGGGCTTTTTCGACGGTCCGGTTGGCAATAATAATACGGCCAATGCCGGACTCGTTCAGATGCCGTGCAACCAGTTCAATGGTTTCGCCGGCACCAATGAGCAGTGCGGTATGATGCTGAAAATCGCTGAAAATCTGTTTCGCCAGGCTGACTGAAGCAAATGCCACGGAA
>JALVDE010000510.1 GCA_027009375.1 Gammaproteobacteria bacterium | reverse complement strand
GCTCTGGATGTTATTCAGCAGCAGGTCAGTGAACTGGATAATCAGCAGACAGTGATTTTGCCTCAGGCTCTGAACCGAACTCTGGCAGAAGACATTGTTTCTCCTATTAATGTACCTAATTTTAATAACTCCGCTATGGACGGTTATGGTTTTCGGTATCAGGATTTACCGGCAGAAGGCAGCCGCAGTTTTAAGCTGATTGGTCAGGCTCTGGCTGGTCAGGCATTTGAACAGACTATAGGTGAATTTGAATGTGTGCGTATTATGACCGGAGCCAGAATCCCCGATGGTGTGGATACGGTGATTGAGCAGGAAAAAACTGAGCGGCTGGAAGATTATATTATTATTGCCAGCGGCCAGAAAAAAGGTGCCAATGTTCGTTATATTGGGGAAGACATTGCCCGAGACAGTGTGGTATTGCCTGCCGGCAGTTTAATTGGCCCGGCACAGATGGGAGTGCTGGCTTCCCTGGGGATTGCGTCAGTCCGGATCCGCAGAAAGCCCCGGGTGGCAGTTTTTTCCAGCGGTGATGAAATTCGCAGTATCGGGGAAACCCTGGAAGGTAATCAGATTTATGATAGTAACCGTTATACTGTTTCAGGCATGCTTGAAAAACTGTCAGTAGAAGTGGTGGATCTGGGCGTGATACCTGATACCCAGACGGTTATTGAACAGACCCTGAAATCGGTCGCCTCAGAAGTGGATATGATCATTACTTCAGGCGGTGTGTCGGTCGGGGATGCCGATTATATTAAACAGGCACTGGATAAAAACGGTGAAATTCATTTTTCTAAACTGCACCTTAAACCGGGCCGTCCACTGACCTTTGGACACCTGGATAATACCCTGTTTTTCGGCCTGCCGGGTAATCCGGTAGCGGTTATGGTGACTTTTATGTACTTTGTTCGCCCGGCACTATTACAGCTATTAGGGCGCAAGGACACACAGTTACAGGATTTTGAGGTAGTCTGCCAGTCCGATATGCGTAAATTACCAGGACGAACAGAAATCCAGCGGGGCATACTGCAGCAGACAGAAAGCGGTCTGACTGTACAGACCACCGGCAGGCAGGGCTCCGGCGTGCTAAGCTCCATGAGCCGCGGTAACTGCTTTGTCTATCTGCCCCATGAAGCTGAGAGCATCAAAGCGGGTGACCGGGTCATTGTGCATCCATTTTCCATGTTTGATTAATGCATGAGATTCTTGCAAATTTGTAGGCTGGGAGGTATTTAAAGTCTGTTATTTTGAGAAAAATGTACTAACCTTAAAAGGATTCCGGTAAAAATATCTTTGTGGTTTTATTATGCAGGTTATGATGTATGAGTGCAGTGGAAATTGAAACTATATGTTGAACAAAGCAGTCCTTAAAAGCACCATTGCTCCTATCTTAATTGTCCTGTCCCTGTTCCTGCTGCGTTGGTATCATGGTGTGCTGCTGTTTCATACCGTGTCAGAAATGTTTTCTGTCATCGTCGGTATTCTAATGCTGGTGGTGGTATGGAATACCCGTCAGTTTACCCATAATAACTTTTTAATTTACTTTGGCATTGGCTATTTCTGGGTGGCCGTTCTGGATGCCATGCATACCCTAACAGTTGCTGGTCTGCCTTTTTTTAATTTCACTAATGCTGAAGTGACTCTGCATTTCTGGGTTTATACCCGTATTCTGGAAGCCTGTCTGGTACTGTCTGCACCGGTTTTTTTAAAAAAATCCTTTAATATTTACCTTGTGTTTACCGGCTTTGGTCTGATTGCTGTGCTGATTGCCTGGGTTTCCTTTAATGTGGCTAAACCACAAATGTTGACGGTAACTGGTTTGACTAGTACCAAGATTGCCCTGGAATATATCGTCATTGCCTTATTAGCGATAAGTGTTCTTAACTACCTCAGGATGCGTAAACTGTTTTCTCATAAGGTGCTGCTGTATATTCTAAGTTCTGTTCTTCTTACTATTGCATCGGAAATCTGCTTTACACTTTATAATAATTTTTCTGGCATTCCTTTTTTTGTCGGTCACCTGCTAAAATTCTTTTCCTACTGGATGGTTTATCAGGCCATTGTGGTCACCACACTCAAGGAGCCATTTTCTGTTTTAGCGGAAACCTCTAATAGTTATGATGCCATTCCCCATATTGCCGTTGTGGTAAACCCGCAGGGCGAAATTTCTCAGCTGAATCAGTATGCCAAAAACTTTGCAGGTGCTTCAAAACAGGATGTTTTGCATCATAATGTGCATCAGTATTTCCATCCCGAAGGCATTGCCCGGGAGCAATGTGAGATCTGTCAGCATATTAAAAGTATCAAACCTCTGGACTCTAAAATACTGCATTTTCCGGAAAAAAACAGCTGGTACAGTTTTTCTCTGGCAGCCGTGACCACAGGAAACCAGGTGCTTTCCATGGTGCAGACTTCCACTGATGTAACCCGGCAGGTAATTGCCAGCCGAAAACTGGAAGAATCAGAGCGCTTATTAAAAAGCGTGATTAATGCTACGCCGGACTGGATATTTATCAAGGATATTCATTTTCGTTATCTGTTTGTTAATGATGGATTTGCCAGTGCTCAGTCTCTGAAACCAGATGATTTTTATGGCAAAACAGATTTAGAAATTGGTTTTGATAAGGAGCTGGTGTTTGGTAATAAGGACAAAGGAATACGGGGTTTTCGTACGGATGACAGGGAAGTGCTAAAAGGCAATACTATTTCCAATCCTTATGACCCGGCTACCTTTTCTGACGGCAGTCTGCATGTTTTTGATACCTATAAAACGCCACTGTATGATGCCGATGGGAAGGTTTACGCCTTACTTGGGATTGGCCGTGATGTAACAGAACGGCAGGAACTGGAAAATAAACTGCACCAGGCTGCTACGGTGTATGACAGTACTACGGAAGGCATTATTGTTACCGATGTTAATGCCCGTATTATCGGAGTTAACCGGGCATTTTCAGAAATAACCGGTTATTCAGAAGATGAGGTGATAGGTAAAAATCCTCATTATTTTGCTTCCGGAAAACACGACAAAAATTTTTATCAGCAGATATGGCATGATTTAAATAACAAAGGACACTGGCAGGGTGAAATAATTAATCGACACCATGACGGTCATTTTTATACAGAATGGATAGTTATCAGTGCGGTTAAAAATACTGAAGGTATGGTAACTAACTATGTGGCGACATTTTCTGATATATCAGATATTAAAGATTCCCAGCAGAAAATTGCACGGATGGCCGAATACGATCAATTAACCAATCTGCCTAACCGCAGTCTGCTGGCCAGGGAACTGGATAAAGCCATTTCACGGGCAAAACGCAGTAAGACCAAAGTGGCTATTATGTTTCTGGATCTGGATAATTTTAAACAGATTAATGATACCCTGGGCCATTCTTTTGGTGATAAAGTATTAAAAAAGGTAGCGCATCGTTTTCAGTCCTGTATCCGCGAAGAGGATATCCTGTCCCGCCAGGGCGGTGATGAGTTCCTGGTGGTGCTGGAACAGCTCAGTGATGTTAAAGAAGCAGCTATTGTAGCGCAAAAACTGATTAGCTCTCTGAGTAAACCGCTATATGTCTCCAGCCATGAGTTTTATCTTGGTGTCAGCATCGGCATCAGCATTTTCCCCGATGATGGGCCGGATCCGGAAATGCTGATTAAAAATGCTGATACTGCCATGTACCAGTCGAAAAACAATCGTAAAAATCAGTTCAGTTATTATACCGAGCAGATGAACGAGCGTTCCAAACGGCGCTTTGCCCTGGAGAACCAGCTGCGTGCTGCGCTGCAGAATAATGAAATCTATGTTGTCTATCAGCCGCAAATTGATTTAAAAAGTCATCGTGTTTACGGCTTTGAAGCACTGGTGCGCTGGGAGAATAAAGTCCAGGGCCAGATTTCTCCGGTTGAGTTTATCCCCATAGCCGAATCCATTGGTATTATTGATGATATCGGTATCTTTGTGCTGCGTGAAGCGATTCACCATATTAAACTCTGGAACAGCAAATTCAGTAATGATATGACGGTATCCGTTAATATTTCTTCCCGGCAGTTTGATAATCGCCGTCTGCCGGAAATTATCACCTCGGTACTTAAAGAGCAGAATTGCCCATCGGAACTGCTTAAAATTGAAATTACTGAATCACTGTTACTACAGCAAAGCAGACATATACAGAAATCCCTTCGAGCTATTGCTAAAGCGGGGGTAGCCATTGCCCTGGATGATTTTGGTACAGGCTATTCTTCCCTGAGTTATTTAAAACGCTTCCCAATAGACATTGTTAAAATTGATCAGTCTTTTGTCCGGGATATTACTACCGATGCTGAAGATGCCATTCTGGTTAAAACCATAATTTCCATGGCACAGGGGCTGAAAATGAATACTATTGCTGAAGGTGTAGAAACAGTGGAACAGTTAAATTTTCTGCAGGAGCAGGGCTGTCATCTGATACAGGGTTATCATTTCAGTAAACCCTTAAAAACAGGTGATATTGCCATGTTTCTGAATCAATGGAATGCACAGGAATTAACATAAGAGGGAGTAATCTATGGAACGGATAGTTTAATATCTGAAATCTGTCCCTGACGGTTAAGCTGCATCTGGGCATTGCGGTATTTTTCTTCTTTCACCAGTTTACGCAGACTCTGCAGGGTTTTAAAGGGGACATTACGCAGCAGGTTGTTAATGACCCAGTGAGGCAGATAGCCGCCAGGATCGGTGTGCTGAACCCAGGTGATCCGGGTTAATTTTTTGCCAAGGGGTTCCAGATGATAAGTACCATGGGAATGCTGGACACGAATGGCTGAATACCGGGGTATTTTTTTGCACAGCTGAGTATGGCTGGTACAGAATTCAGGCAAAGCCTGTACTTCTATATCGACTTCCCCGGTTTCCGGAATGCGTCTGATCTGGGTATGAAAAATAAATTCACGGTTTCGAGCTGGAAAAGGCAGATGATGCAGTTGATAATGGTAACATTCAGAAAATGACTGCCTTAATAGTAATTCCTGTGTTTCACAGTGATGAATCCATGCGGTACAGGCCTTGATGTCGGTGATGACAGCCAGCAGACTGTCAATAGAGGCTTCTATCTGAACAACACCTTTAAAGGCTTTTACCTTGTCAGCCCAGTATTCTTTCAGGTAAACCTGAATTCCGTCCTCATCCCTGACCATAACCCAGTCATACTCGGAGCTGGCAATACTGACGCTAGTGGCGCAAAGCATTGCCATAAATAATAGTGCTAAACACTTTTTCACCGGCACTGCCCCAGAACATGAAATACTTTCCCTCTAAGAGGTTCTATTCCATTTCTTTATAACTTTACTATACTCCCAGACGCCTTTAGGGTCATTGACGGGGGTCAACGCTGTAAATTGCTGCAAATTCAGATAATTTTTACTTATTTTTATTGAAATGCAATTATTTTGGTTGAACTTTGGGCGCAAAATCACTACAATCGCGGTAATTTTCTACGCATATCAGCATTTGGCCAGATATTTTGCAGCCCTGAGTCTATTTAAAGTAAGTATTATTCGCTGCTTTAAATCCACTTGAGCTTCTTTAACCTAAATTAATCAGTTGAAACGTAGCGAGAATGGTCAGAGTGCTGAAGATACAAGGTTTTACAGGTTATTTTGGCTTTATTCGTACCCCAAGGGCACTTCCTTCGGGGCGTAGTCACCCTACGAGTGAAGTCAAAATGTTCTGGAAAGCCTTGTAGATTCAGTGCTATGGACATTCGCAGTAGGTTCAACTGATTAATTTAGGTTTAAGGTAAAACGGTACTCTGCGTCTGCTGAAGCGATTTTCCGTTAGTATATCAAAGCCTTAGACGCTAATAGATATTTTTATTAGTGCGGGTACTTTTTTACCGTCGGAAAGGTGTTTCAGGCCTGGCCAGTGAGACACGTAATTTATTTTTAACTAACTTTTAACTAACTATTATTACTAACAATTTAGTGTAACCAGAGTATTATTATGGCTGATTTAAGCAAATACCGTAACATAGGCATCTTTGCACACGTGGATGCCGGTAAAACCACCACCACTGAACGTATTTTGAATCTGACGGGTAAGACCCACAAGATTGGTGAAGTACACGATGGTGAAGCGACCACCGACTTTATGGAACAGGAGCAGGAGCGTGGTATTACCATTCAGTCTGCAGCGACTTCCTGTGAGTGGGACGGTCACCGTCTGAATATTATTGACACCCCCGGACACGTTGACTTCACTATTGAAGTGTATCGTTCCCTGAAAGTTCTGGACGGCGGTGTGGGTGTTTTCTGTGGTTCCGGCGGTGTTGAGCCTCAGTCTGAAACCAACTGGCGTTATGCTAATGAATCCCGCGTAGCCCGTGTGATTTTTGTTAACAAGCTGGACCGTCTGGGTGCCGATTTCTACCGTGTTGTGGATCAGGTTGAAAACGTCCTGCAGGCCAATCCTCTGGTTATGACCTTGCCTATCGGAATTGAAGATGAATTCAGTGGTGTGGTTGATGTGCTGACCCGCAAAGCCTGGGTATGGGATGATTCCGGTGACCCAAGCAAGTATGAAATTCAGGATGTTCCTGCCGATATGGTTGACAAGGTAGAAGAATACCGCGAACAGATGATTGAAACGGCTCTGGAGCAGGACGACGACCTGATGGAAGCCTACCTGGAAGGT
>JALVDE010000509.1 GCA_027009375.1 Gammaproteobacteria bacterium | reverse complement strand
TGGGCTTCAAGCCGGTATTCCGGGAAACCATTGGTGTGTCCCTGGGATAGTTTCTGACCGCGCAGCATTTTCCCTGTATGGACATCATGGCAATGATCACAGCTCATATTCATCTGCCCGAAACGGGTATAATATATTTTTTCCCCGGCTTCATAATACGGTTTCATGGGGCCGCTGACATCTACATTGACTTTTTCACCCTGGGCCAGATAACGCAAAAATGTTTCCAGGGCCAGTAATTCTCTGTCATCATACAGCAGGGGCAGATTATCAAGCCGGTTTTCCCAGCAGCGCTGAATCTGATCCCGCAGGGTTAATGGCTTACCCAGTTCGGCAATAAACTTCGGGTATTGAGCAATACTGGCAGGGGAGAGCTGTTCACCATCCGCACCATGACAGCTGGCACAGCTTTTATCATCATCACAGGGCTGGGCAAATAATTCCTTCCCCAGTTCAATTAATTCATAACCCGGATTCTGAAAATCATCATCCTGCATTTCCCGGGCTTCCTGGGAAATAAATTCATAACCGGATTTAAGGCCGTCAGGTGTCGGCAGAGTATTGGCTTCTATAGCCTTATCCGGTGCTTTTAAAGTTTTAAGATAGGCAATTAAATCCTCTACCTCCTGGGCACTGAGAATAGTTGTACCATCATATTGAGGTGCAATACGGTTGATGTACCGGGTACTGAGGTAATAGCTGGGCATAATGGTAAAAGGGTTTAAACGCTGCATATCCACAATTCGCAAGCGAAGTTCTGCTGCATTAAATTTATTACCGATATCATACAGGGCAGGGCCGATAGTGCCATGGAATTCCTCTTCGGGTATCGGTAGCTGATGACAGGAAATGCAGTTACCCTTGTTCCTGTTCTTTGCCAGCAGACGACCTCTTGCAGGATCGCCTGTTAAATTATTCAGAGGTTCATTAATAGCATTGTCAGTAATGGTATAAGAAGGTTCTTTAGCCTGAATGCTTATAATGCCTGACAACCAGCACAGTAAAAACAGAAATATGGACTTGTGCACAAAATACACCTTTATAAGATAATGTTTATTAACTTATATAGTAATATTTGTTTAAGGAAAAGTCTTGTTTCTATAGGCAAAAAGAGCAGAATATGGGATAATTCAACGTTGAATTGACATGGATTTAACGGTTTACGGATGTCAGGATAGAAGGTCAGGATAAGAGCCGGAATAATGACCGAGATAAAAAGATGGCCAGGATAAAAATTTGCGGGATTACCAGTAGTGAAGATGCACTTTATGCCTGCCGGGCAGGTGCAGATGCTATAGGCCTGGTCTTTTATCCGCCCAGCCCACGTTATGTGGATGTACAGCAGGCTCATAATATAGTGGCTGATATTCCACCGTTTACCAGTTCTGTGGCTCTGTTTGTTAATGCAGAACGAGCATTGATTGAACAGGTGATTGAACAGGTTAAAATCGATATCCTGCAGTTTCATGGTGATGAAACAGAAAGCTTCTGCGCTTCGTTTACACGCCCTTATATCAAGGCCATACGAATGAAACCAGGACTGGATTTATATGAAGTTCAGGAACATTATGCCTCTGCCCGGGCA
>JALVDE010000508.1 GCA_027009375.1 Gammaproteobacteria bacterium | reverse complement strand
TAAATAAAACTCCCCTGTCCCTATCTTCGAGCTGGAAGATAATTAACGGGACGGGGGAGAGAGGAAGAAAGGAGGTGCTTAAATCGGTATTAAGCGGCTTCTATTGTTTGCTCTTCATTGGCTTTTTCAGCGGTATTTTCTATATTATCGTTTTTATCTTTAGTTTCAGTAGTCTGAGCCTCTTTTTTAGAAACGTCTTCCAGTTGAGTGGTGCTTCTGCCGGTACCAATGGTAATAGTACGGGGCTTCATGGCTTCAGGTACTTCTCTGACCAGTTCTATATTTAACAGGCCGTTTTCCAGGCTGGCACCGGTAACCTTAACATGGTCGGCGAGCTGGAAACGATGTTCAAAATTGCGTTCAGCAATGCCATGGTGCAGGAACTGACGGTTTGCATTTTTATCCTGCTCGGAGTGCTTGCCGGTAACGGTCAGTACCCCGTTCTCAGTCTGTATGTTCAGGTCAGATTCATCAAAACCGGCGACTGCCATGGTAATTTTATAGCTATCTTCATTAATTAGTTCTATATTGTAAGGTGGATAACCTGGTTGGCTCTGGGCCGTACGTGTGGCACGATCCAGTCTTGAAAACAGGTCGTCAAAACCAATGGCTGAGCGGAATAAGGGTTCAAAATCAAATGTATTCATAATTCATATCCTCATAAATAAGCAATATGTTAGTAACGTGTGTCTATAACTAAAGTGATCAATTTAACAATCCAATCACATGGAGATAACAGACCTCGTTGAGCATCTGCTATACTTATTGCAAACAGTAAGAATGGATTTTAATTTTTCAAGGGACTTTTTAAAAAAAAGCATAAAAAATGGCTAATAGTTCAAAAGTTTTTAATCAAATTTCGACCCGATTATCCACTGAAACAAATTTGCAGAATCAGTTGGCAATTGTGGTTGAGGGGGCAATGGATCTGACGCATTCTGACGCAGGTACCTTATATTCTTTACATGACAACCAGTTTCTTCGTTTTGAAGTAGTGATGAACCGAACCCTGAATATTAATAAAAAAGCACCGGATATTAATTTCCCGGATATTGAGGTATACAAGGACGGTGAACCGAATAATTCCATGATGGTAGCCTGCAGTGTGCTACAGGAAAAAAGCATTCGGGTGGATGATGTTTATAAAGAAGAGTCTTTTAATTTTAGTGGTACTCGGGCCTTTGATGAAAAAACCGGTTATCACACCCACTCGGTATTAACCGTCCCCATTCGTGATTTTGAGAAAAAAATTATCGGTGTTATTCAACTGATTAATGCTCAGGACATCAATAAAGCGATCAGAGAATATAACGATAAGGATGAAGAGCTGGTGAACCTGTTTGTATTGCAAACGGCTTTTACATTGTCATCTAAAATATTGATAGATAAACAGAAAGCCCTGTTTAATTCCATCCAGGCAACATAACCGAACTCAAACTCCTCCCCCTTGCAGGAACCACAAAGCGGGGAGGACTTATCCCCTTATCGGTAAGGTATTAACCTAAAACCTGGTCACCCTACCGCTTACACAAAGGCCGCTTATCGGGATTTTCAACAGCTTCCGCAATCGCATTGACCAGCTGCATAATTTCATCAGGCTTTAATGCCGTCGATAATTTGTAAATTAAATTGGGATCCACATCGGCAAGCACGGTGGTGCCGTCAGCCAGGTTTACTGTAATGCCGGCATTTTTTATCTCATTACTGCCTTCTTCATCGGACACCAGCTGTTCATTTAAATCCATCATTTCATCGTAAAACTGTTCAATTTCCTCAATGGTATCCAGATCATAATCATCGGAAATACTGATGGTATAGCCTGATTCTTCAACTGAAGCCTGAAACTCGGTATCATGCTCAAAAGGAATATTTCTGGCTTTAAGAAAATCTTCAAAGCGCTGTAAAGGCTGTTTATGAAAAAATATAAAATCCAGCAAAATAGTATCCTCTTTAATGGTGATGATTGTTCGATTTAAATTAAGTCCGTCAACTATTTTATGATACTATTCTCAGACTATAAATAACACCAGAAGAATATGGAACTGCATATATTTCCTGACCGGTTTATAATTGAATACGCTCCGGCATGGGTGGCTGTCATGCTGCTGGCCGGATTGATTTTTTTCTTTATAAGCAAGTCCCTACGTCAGTATTATAAAAAAAATTATAAGTACAGCTTTCTTCCCGGTGTTATTTTTATTATCAGTTTTGTTTTTCTGATTGGCGGTATCAACCTGTTTGTTTATAAAATTGTATTTAATAAAGACGGTCTGATCGTTTTTAATATTCATAATTTTAATAAACCGATAAACTGGCACTCGATTGAAAAAGTCCGTTACCTGGAACGGCAGAATATAGAAATTACCTATACAGATGAAGAACAGTTGCAGGATAAAATAGTTCTGAATCTGGAAGAGCTGCCCTATGAGAGTATGGATAAGGTCAAAGTGCTGTTTCGGCTTAAACTCAAACAGCATCACAGGCCGCCACCGGAATTATGAGATTTATTAAGCTTTTCTGATTTTGTCCAAAAAATTAAAAAGAGAGTGACAAGCATGCCCGTTATAACAGAACTTGCTGATAATCTGAAACAGTTTCAGCAATGGCGACAATACCTGCATTCCATACCGGAGATTGCCTTTGGTGAGGAAAAAACGGCGGACTTTGTTGAGCAGAAACTCAGGGAGTTTGGTGTTACTGTTTACCCCCGTATGGCGGGTACCGGTGTCATTGGTTCCATTAATGCCGGTAAGGGCAGTGCCAGTATCGCCCTGCGAGCGGATCTGGATGCTTTGCCTATTGAAGAACAGAACGATGTCAGTTATTGCTCAAGTCACCAGGGCATGATGCATGCCTGCGGCCATGACGGCCATACTGCCATGCTGCTGGCAGCCGCACAGTATCTGTCTGAGCATCGTGATTTTAACGGTACTGTGTATTTTGTTTTTCAACCCGCAGAAGAAAATGAAGGTGGCGGCAGAAAACTGGTTGAGGAAGGTTTTTTTGATAAATACCCGGTTGATGGAATTTATGGTATGCATAACTGGCCTGGGCTGCCGGTCGGCCAGTTTGCCATACGCAGCGGGCCGGTTATGGCTGCTTATGATGTGTTTGATATTACCATTAAGGGCAAGGGTGGTCATGCTGCCGCACCGCATAATACCGTTGACCCCATTGTAATTGCCGGGCATGTTATACAGGCACTGCAGAATATTACCAGCCGCCACATCAATCCCCTGGATTCAGTCGTGGTATCCGTAACCCGTATTCATGCCGGAGACAGTTATAATGTTATTCCAGAAACGGCTCATCTGTCCGGAACTGTGCGGACCTTTCATGCTGAAGTCCAGGATAAAGTGATTGCCCAGATCAAACAGATTATAGAGTCCATCTGTCTGGCTTACGGGGCTAAAGTGGATATTGACTATCAGAAACGCTACCCTTCAACCATTAATACCGATCAGGAAACAGAATACGCGACCCTGGCGGCGCAGGAAATTGTCGGTTCTGATAATATTATCTGCGATAGTCCGCCCAGTATGGGCTCCGAAGACTTCTCCTTTTTACTTAATGAGTGCCGGGGCTGTTATGTCTCTATCGGCAATGGCCAGAGTGCTTCCCTGCATAATCCCCATTATAATTTTAATGATGCCATCCTGCCCACCGGTGCCAGCTACTGGGTGAAACTGACGCAGATGCGTTTAACTTAAAATAGCCGGTTATGGTTTGGTTTATTAGAATCAGCTAATAATATATCTGGTAAAAATCATCTAATATCTGTATAATTTGCCCCCTTTCTAACTGCCCCTGATTGTTTTTTTAAGTTATTTTTCCCGGATTATATATGATTGATCTATGCCCCAAAGACCAGCCCTGTAATGTTAAAACCGAGGTATTATCCGGTCTGACCGTAGCCCTGGCACTGGTGCCTGAAGCCATTGCTTTTGCGTTTGTTGCCGAGGTTGATCCGCTGGTTGGACTTTATGCGGCTTTTATTGTTGGTTTAATCACTGCCACCCTGGGTGGTCGTCCCGGTATGATTTCCGGGGCAACCGGTGCTCTGGCTGTTATTATGACCGGGCTGGTGGTTGTTCATGGTGTGGAATACCTGTTTGCTGCAGTAGTGCTGATGGGGCTGATCCAGATCCTGTTCGGGATATTACGGCTGGGCAAGTTTATCCGTCTGGTACCGCATCCGGTGATGCTGGGTTTTGTTAACGGTCTGGCCATTGTTATTTTTCTGGCGCAGATAGGGCAGTTTAAGATTCCGGATCCGGAAACCGGTAATGCCGTCTGGATGGAAGGCGTCATGCTCTGGACCATGCTGGGGTTGATTGCTCTGACCATGGCCGTTATTTATATACTGCCTAAATATACTAAAGCTATTCCAGCACCGCTGGCAGGGATTCTGGTGGTTTCAGCCCTGGTTATAGGTTTTGATTTACCGGCCCGTACCGTGGGTGATATTGCCTCAATTGCCGGTGGATTTCCTGAGTTTCATATTCCCATGATTCCGATGGGTTCTCTCAATGAAATCTGGGATACTCTGGTGATTATCTTTCCTTACTCCCTGGCTTTTGCTGCCATTGGTTTAACTGAATCCCTGCTGACCCTGACAGTGATTGATGAAATGACAGAAACCCGTGGCCGTGGTAATAAGGAATGTGTGGGGCAGGGGGTGGCCAATGTAACCTGTGGCTTATTTGGCGGGATGGGCGGCTGTGCCATGATTGGTCAGTCCATGATTAATGTCACTGCCGGTGGCCGTGGGCGTTTGTCCGGTATTGCGGCGGCCCTGTTCCTGCTTAGTTTTATTATGTTTACTTCTGATCTGATTTCTCGTATTCCGCTGGCAGCGCTGGTGGGGGTGATGTTTATGGTGGTTATAGGCACCTTTGAATGGTCCAGTTTCCGGATCCTTGATAAAATTCCAAAAACCGATGCCTTTATCCTGATTTCAGTATCTGCTATTACTGTGATAACTGATAATCTGGCCATTGCCGTGGTGATCGGGGTGATTATTGCAGCGCTGGTATTTGCCTGGAATCATGCCAAGCATATTACGGTCAATATTACCCGTGACAATGAAGATTCCAAGGTATATGAACTGCACGGGCCGCTGTTTTTTGGTTCGGTACACAATTTTCAGGAATTATTTGATCCAAAAAATGATCCGGATGATGTGGTGGTGGAATTTAAATATTCCAGGGTATCCGATCATTCGGCTATTGAAGCTATTGATACCCTGGCAGAACGCTATTTAAGTGAACATAAACGCCTGCACCTGCGTCACTTAAGTCCGGAATGCCGAAAACTGCTGACCAAAGCCGGTGATCTGTGTGAGGTGAATGTAATTGAAGATCCTAAATATTTTGTTGCAGATGACAAATTAGGATAAGAGATTTTAAAATAATCAGACCTTTACATTAATATTCTGGCCAAGATTATCAGGTAGTTGTGGAATTGACTCAATTAATTGCATGGCAGACTGGGCCTGAATATCCATTGATTTTTTCAATACACTGATCCCTACCGGATCATTCTGGCTGACATTGCTTGCAATGGCTGCAGTTTGAACGCCGGAAATGTCCATTGTTAATCCTTTCTACTTAAGATAGTGATGTTATTTATTTACCGTACAGCTTTAGCGTCTGCGGCAGGCCTTTCTTTAGCATAAACAGATAAAAATATTACTAAATCAGTTAGTCACTATCAGACTTGTACATAGGAAGGGAGTTTCAGACAAATTAGTGCTCGCATAGCGGCTTCGAGTACTGTTTTACCCTGCACATTAATGTCCGGTTCAAGCGAGGCGGTCCATTCACTGAGTTCTTCCCAGCCCCAGTTCAAATCAATTTTATGTGCTTCAATAAGCGGCCCGCCCTGGGACCAGAAACGTGAAGGTGCCCATTCACGGGGTTTCATGCCGGGACGGGGCACATAGGAGAGTTTATTGTGATTGTCCGGATAAAAAACATCTATTCCAATGGCTTCTGCCACTAGAATATCCAGCTTTACACCTGAGAGTTCGCTTGCTTTTTCCATAAATAATGCTTGCCGTTTTTTTGACACTGCACAGAAATATGCAATTAGCAGGCCGATCGGGTAAGAAAGCATTCCCACGCGGGAGCATGGGAATGAGGACTTGAGGAGGTGAGAAAACTATTTGTTTTCCCGGTTTTCAATCAGCTCTTCAACCACGGATGGATCAGCCAGAGTTGAGGTGTCCCCCATATTATCCAGTTCGTTGCTGGCTATCTTACGCAGAATACGGCGCATGATTTTACCGGAACGGGTTTTAGGCAGGCCGGGGGCCCACTGGATAAAGTCAAGGGTGGCAATAGGACCGATTTCCTTACGTACCTGTTTAACCAGTTCGATTTTCAGTTCATCAGTGGCTTCAACACCCTTAACCAGGGTGACATAAGCGTAAATACCCTGACCCTTGATGTCATGAGGGAAACCAACGACCGCAGCTTCAGCGACATTATTGTGCAGTACCAGGGCGCTTTCAATTTCAGCGGTACCCAGACGGTGGCCGGAAACATTAAGCACATCATCAACACGACCTGTTATCCAGTAATAACCATCGGCATCACGACGACAGCCGTCACTGGTAAAGTAATGACCGGGGTAGGTCTTAAAATAGGTATCAATAAAGCGTTCATGATCGCCGTACACGGTGCGCATCTG
>JALVDE010000507.1 GCA_027009375.1 Gammaproteobacteria bacterium | reverse complement strand
ATCTTCACCGGCGGCCAGACCCAGTTCCGGTTCGGCATGATATTCGATGGGCAGATTGGACATATCTTGTGCATCCACATAAGGTGGATTGGACACAATAATATGGTATTGCTGCCCTTTAAGATTACTGAACAGATCCGACTGCACAATATTAACCTGATCCACCATCTGATGCTGTTCTATATTCTGTAATGCCACATCCAGTGCATCTTCAGAAATATCGGCCGCATCTACCTCGGCATGAGGAAAATAACTGGCACAGGCAATAGCGATACAACCGCTGCCGGTACATAAATCCAGAATTCGTTCAACCTTCTCCGGTTCCACCCAGGGTTCAAAATGATTCTGAATAAGTTCACAAATCGGTGAACGCGGTACCAGTACCCTTTCATCCACATAAAAAGGCAGGCCGCAGAACCACGCCTCGTGAGTCAGATAAGCCGCCGGAATTTTTTCCTTTACACGTCGAAATAAAATACTGGCAACGGCCAGCTTTTCATTTTTTGTTAACTGTGCAGAAAAATAAACCGAGTGAGTGTCCGGCTCAAGATTTAAGGTATGCAGTACCAGGTAAGCCGCTTCATCAATGGCCGTAGCATTGCCATGTCCGTAATACAGCCCGGTCTTTTTGAAAAGACTGGCACCAAAACGAATAAAATCGGTAATGGTATGCAAAGACAGAATAATGTCTTCTTTGGTATAAGCAATATCGCTCATAAGTTCCTCTTACAATTTATTTTCCAAAACAGCGCCCTATAGACTGCTTCGCACAAATTTTACCATCAAACCAGATGGTACTATCCAGTTTTGCACCACTCAGTTTAATGCCCCGGCCTTTGGCATGAGTCAAATCCGCATAACTGAGATCGGCTCCGCTAAAATCCGTTCCCCTCAGATCTGCCCCTCTTAAATCTGCCGCCTTTAGGCTGGCATGGCTGAAATCAGCATGACTGAGATCCGATAAGGACAGATTAGCATAATCAAAATGACTTTCCCTGGCGTCAGTTTCTGCAAAACGACTGCTTTGCAATAAGGCATTTTTAAAACTACTGTTTTTTAAACTCAGTCTGGAAAAGTCCCTGCGCTGCAAATGACAGCCGTCAAAAACACTGCCGTCCTCTCCTGTCGCATTACAGTCAATGATGTCCAGCGGTTTATCAGGAGTAAATACAAACATGGCATAAATTATTGCCGCTACAATGGCAAAAAAGGATACCATGCCCAGCATACTGGCGGTTTTAATTCTTAAATGAGTAATTTTTTTACGCGGATGGTAAACCAGCTCCTTACCATCCCCGTCAACTTCCCGGACTTCCCCCCTTTCATCGGCCCAGCGTCGGGCTGCCCTGAGGCGTTCCTTATAATTATCTTCATTACGGTATTTTAATACCTCAGGCATAACTTCACGTATTGATGATGCCTTGCGCCAGGTCTGTTTATCCTGGCTTAACATGTCTGATGGATGTACCCGGCCCAGCAAAATCTGTTTACTGATCAAACCGGTGGGAAACGGCCCCTTGATTTTTCCCTTGCGCCGGATATACCAGAGCTGATTTTCATGACTCATAAATTTTAATTATCCAGATTTGGTTTATACTTAAATATAGCCTAAATTCACTCAATTGACTAAATAACGATAATGCAGCCTATTGATCTTGCCAGACTGGTAAAAAAACTGTCTGAAAATACATCAGGAAAAACCACCGAAAGCGGCAGTATTAAAAGCCAGCGTCAGGCCATCGGTTTGCTGCTAAAACAGACCCTGAAAAGTCTGGCCAGTGATGGATTACTCAGCGTTGATACCCAGAAAGCTCTAATTTCTGCTAAAAACATCCTGCCCGGTGAGTTTACTCAAATGTATATTCAGGAACGCCTCCTGCAGCACAAACTCGCTGAACAACTGGCTGCTCAGGTTATTAAGGCTGTCCCGCTAACCCAGTCCACAGTAAGTCAGTGGTTTTCCGGGCAGTTAATTCAGGCCATAGTCCTGCAGGCACCCAAAAACGGTCTTGCCACCTTTCTGGTTAATCCTCAGGGGCAGTTCGATCCTGCCCTACTGGCCGGTATAATACAATCAAAACCTGACTCAAAACTCAGTGATACCCTGATGCGCCAGTCTCAACAGGTTAGTATAAAAACCGATCTGAGTCTGCAGGCCGGTCAGCAGTTATTACTGGAAGTCATTAAAGCCAACCGTGGTTTTAGTTTTAAACTGAATTCAGAACCCGCCCAAAGCCAGTTGGTCAGCCGGCATCTGAACCTGCTCGTTAATAAACAACAGGCACTGGTGAATATTCTCAGTTCATTAAATGAAATCAACCAGCAAAAAGCAAGTGCCCAAAAAATATTTACCCCCCGGTTTATCCAGCAGGTAAGCCGCTTTATTGAACAGATACCGCGCTTTTCTCAGCTGGACAACGGCAAGGCCCTGCAGCAGGCTGTTCGTGATTCAGGACTGTTTCTGGAAAACTCTCTGGCAAAGGAAGCCCGTGCCGGAACCACTGGTTCCGGTACTGCTACTGCCGGCAGTGGCAACAATCCAACTACAGACTTCAAGGCCGGCCTGTTGCAGTTACAGAATATGTTACAGAACGGTGAGGCACTTGTGCTGCCTAAAAACATCTCAGCTTCCGGCACAGCTTATAATACTATGCTTCAGAGCCAGTTACAGGAATTACAGAACCAGTTGCAGCGTTTTTTTGAGTTGCCGGCTAAAGTCAGCCATGCTCAGGTTCAGAAACCTGTAAAAGCTGAACTGAATCTGTTCCTGTTAAATAATCCGCTGGTTATTCAGGCCCATATTCTGGATAAACTGGAAGGCGCTCTGGCCCGTATTGTCAGTACCCAGTTACAGAGCAGAGAAAGCAGTGATCAGGCTTTTTATAATTTTGAGATCCCCTTTCGGCATAATAACCAGACAGAAGTTCTGCAGCTGAAAGTCCGTGAACAGTTTAAACAGAAAGAACAGCAGAAAGGCAATAAAATCTGGACGGTTAATCTGGCCTTTCACCTGGAAAGCCTGGGCGGAGTCAGAATCTATCTGACCCTGGACAAACTGGATCTGAGTATCCAGGTATGGACCGAAGAACAGCATGCTCAGCAGCTATTCCAGCAAAACTTTTACCAGCTTAAAGAACGCCTGAGTGATGCCGGCTTTAATATCATACAGCTTAAAGCCTTTCACGGCATCCCTGAGCAGGCCAGAAAAGAATACCGGGACAGTCCTTTTATTATTGATGAACAGGTGTAATTTGAAACAGGATAAAACATTAAATACAACCGATGACGGCATAATTAAACAGGCTATTGCTCTGCATTACGATGAATCCCGAAGCAGACCGGTTCCGCAGGTAACGGCTACCGGGCAGAATGAAATTGCCGAACAGATCCTGGAACTGGCCCGGCAGCACAATATACCGGTTCATGAAGATGCGGATCTGGCGGTCCTTCTGTCCCAGCTGGATTTATATGAGGATATTCCGGAAGTCCTGTACCAGGCAGTGGCTGAAGTACTGGCTTTTGCTTATATTGTTTCCGGGAAAACACCGAAAGGTTTCTAGGTTTTAGGTTTCAGGGGGGCGGGAGTCAGCTACTGTTGTTTTGCTGGCCTGTTGGGATTCTCGTTTAAACTGTACCTTTAATAAGGCGGTAAAGGCAGAGACATTGCCTATCAGCATTCTGGAGATGATTTCAGCCGTAACCACGACTATCATTCCGGGAAGAATAATATGCAGGTTACCCGTCAGTTCCATTAAAGCCACCAGAGCCGCCAACGGGGCTCTCAGAACAGCACTCATCATGGCCACCATGCCAATCATGGCATAAAAACCGGCTGACCCCTGATAAAAGGGATAATAAGCCTGAACCAGTAGTTCACTAATACCGCCTATAGCCCCCCCCATAATTAAGGACGGTCCGATCAGACCGCCGGGCAGGCGAACACCGGCAGAAATCGCCGTTGCAGTCAGCTTGGCTAATAATAGAATAAACAGAGCCTGTATACCGTAGTCATTATGAAAGATCCTGTCTACGGTATCATAACTAACGCCCATAATTTCCGGTGCCCATTGTGCCAGGGTACCCGTGATCAGCCCCGCAAGGACAAAAGCATATAAAGGCCGCCAGTGATAGCTTAATTCCGCAGTCAGTGCACTGAGCTTTATAAAGCCGGACGCCAGAAAACCGATCAAAACACCCATTATGACAATCACCGGCAGTTCACTCAGCGAACCGATTGACAGTGCCGGTACAGCAAAGGCCGGACTCTGCCCATAAACCAGCCGGCTGATCACAGTACCAATAACCGATGCAATAATAATCGGTACAATATTATTAATTTTATAACGAACCCGTAATACTTCGATAACAAAAATCACCCCGGCCAGAGGCGTATTAAAAGCCGCTGCAATAGAGGCCGCACCACCGGCTGCGGCCAGAAGGTATTCTTCATGCCGGCTCAGTGCCATTTTTCTTCCAACCAGAGCAGCATTAGCCGCCCCCAGATGAATACCCGGCCCTTCTCTGTCCACAGAATGACCGGAAACAATGGCCAGCAGACCGCCAAAAAACTGTACAACGGCATTGGTAAAAGGCAGTGACTGTTTACGAAAACGCATATAGTTAAGCATATGCACAATGCCCACTGAGCGGTTGGCAGGCGGCAGTCGTTCATAACACCAGCCCAGAATAATGGCCCCGGCAATGGGCAGAAGCCAGCGCTGCCAGCCTGGCAATACTTCATAATTACCGATAATCCCGCCGGGCAGCAGCCAGGACTGGCTTAATTCAATGGATTTGCGGAACAGGGTCACCAGTATTCCGGCCATCAGGCCGACCAGTGTCGCCAGCAGTGAGATCCTCAACAATTTTTTATTTTTTGTCGTCGTTTGCACAACTATATTCTCATACCGTATGGATCAGGCCGGTAAATCAAACAGGCGGAAATAATTATCCCGGGTGATCCGGGCAATATGTTCTACACTGCAGTTTCTCAGTTCAGATAGAAATTCTGCAATGTAAGACACATAGGCCGGCTGGTTTTTTTTGCCCCGCATCGGCACCGGGGCCAGGTAAGGTGAATCGGTTTCTATTAACAGCCGGTTATCCGGCACCATGGCGGCGACTTCCTGTATGGAACGGGCATTTTTAAAGGTGACAATACCGGAAAAGGATATATAAAACCCCAGTTCCAGGGCTTTTTCAGCGGTGGCGATATCCTCCACAAAACAATGCATAATAGCCCCGCACTGGCTGGCATTTTCCTGTTCCAGAATCTTAAGAGTGTCTTCCTTTGCATCGCGGGTATGAATGATAAGAGGTTTGCTGGTAGCAATGCCTGCCTGAATATGAGTGCGAAAGCGCTGTTTCTGCCACTCAAAGTTCTCTCCCCTGGGACAGGTGCCATTGTTCATATAATAATCCAGCCCGGTTTCACCAATGGCAATTACATCGGGATCATCGGCCAGTTTGACCAGTTCATCAACACTGACCATAGTATCGGGAGCATGGCAGGGATGCAGCCCCACCGAGGCATGGACATTGGGATACTCTTTTGCTGTCGCCAGTACCCGCGGAAAAGAGTCCAGATCCACTGAAATACTCAGCATTTCTGTGACATTATGCGCTTTAGCCTGCTCAATGACCTTGTCCATGGACTGATCAAAGTCATTCAGATCCAGCATATCCAGATGACAATGTGAATCGACAAACTTCAGCGGCTGTTCCTGAGACATTATGATGTTCCTGTAGATTTAAAACAGGCTATTTTAGCAGAATTTAAGGATCTGATGAAAAATCAATCAGAGCACTTTTTACATAGTTTGGAGAGGTTACATAGTATGGGTAGGTCGATCAGACTGTAGGGCACCCGCCAGATAGGTTTCGATTTTTTTCTGTGCCTGACCATTATTCTGTTCACTGAACTGAACTCCGACTCCGGCAGCTCGGTTGCCCTGGGAACCGGTGGGTGTGATCCAGACTATGGTACCAGCCACTGGCAGTTTTTCTTTTTCATCCAGCAGAGTGAGCAGCATAAACACTTCGTCACCGAGTTTGTATT
Organism: Gammaproteobacteria bacterium; assembly: GCA_027009375.1. Taxonomy (GTDB): domain Bacteria; phylum Pseudomonadota; class Gammaproteobacteria; order GRL18; family GRL18; genus JANELJ01. The sequence goes on along the minus strand of JALVDE010000507.1, from coordinate 637 downwards.
GCTTATTGGTGGGAATAAACAGACCGCCGTTTTTAATAAAAGGCATATAAGCCGCATACAGTGCACTCTTGTCCTTAATAGAAAGCGATAAAATACTCTGTCTGGCCTGACCGGGACGCATCATAATATAAAAACTCTTTACTGTTCTAACTGCTGTTCTGTTCTAAAAAATACTGAATATTTTCTTTTAATTTTAAATAATAGGTTACTTAAGGCAATCTTTCCAGTCAATCAGCAATTTTTCCAGTAACAGGTTAAAATTCACTGAGCCCTGAATTTCATAATAGGCTTTATTAACTGAATCAGATAGTTGCAAAAGTTTTTTTAAGTATAATCTATTTGATAATTGTTGCAAGTCCTGCTCATAATCGAGATTGCTGATAAATGACCGGGCATCTGTTAAAGCCTGTAACTGGCTTATTCTGGCCAGATCAGTCCAGACAGAATCCAGCCAGTAAATAATATCAAAGGCACTGGCAGATACGTTGTTTTTCCCTGCCTTGCTTCTGGCGGTTTTGCTCTTTTTGGTACTGGTCAGTTTAAATAATCGTTCGGCTGTACTTACCGGATCGTTACTGCCCGATGCAATCTGTAAAACACTATCCAGTACCATTTTACGAACAGCCTGGGCATTTTC
>JALVDE010000506.1 GCA_027009375.1 Gammaproteobacteria bacterium | reverse complement strand
GCAGTCCATTGAAGGTCTTGAACGTTATCCTATTAATGTACGTTATCCACAGACCTATAGAGACTCGGTTCAGAAGATCCGGGAACTTCCGCTGGTCACTAAAAATAACCAGCGCATAGCTCTGGCGGATGTGGCTGATATTCGGGTTGAAGATGGTCCTCCGGCCATTAAAAGTGAAAATGCCCGTCTAAACGGCTGGACATTGGTAGACATTGACGGCCGTGATCTGGGTTCCTATGTAGCAGAAGCCCAACGAGTTGTGGCAGAAAAAGTGGATCTGCCTCCCGGATATTCTATTTCCTGGTCAGGGCAGTATGAATATATGGTGCGTGCCAAGGAACGACTGGCTCTGGTTGTACCCTTGACACTGGGTATTATTATTCTGCTGTTATATATTAATTTCCGTAACTTTATTGAAGTCATGATTATTATGGGCACCCTGCCGTTTGCCTTAATTGGCGGTTTCTGGCTGATGTATCTGCTAGGCTATGATATGTCTGTCGCCGTAGGGGTTGGTTTTATTGCCCTGGCAGGGGTAACTGTTGAAATCGGGGTGCTGATGCTGGTTTATCTGAACCAGTCCTATTGCCGAATGTCTCATGAGTTAATGGAGCAGAACCGCTGTATGAGTCGTGAAGATGTAAAAGCAGCGGTTATGGAAGGTGCCGGTCAGCGTGTTCGTCCTATTGTAATGACGGTTGCGGCTATTATTGTGGGTCTGATACCCATTATGTACAGCAGCGGCACCGGTTCTGAAGTTATGCAGAGAATTGCCGGCCCTATGATTGGTGGTATGCTCAGTTCTGTTGTATTAACCCTGCTGGTGATACCAGCGATTTATTTTATGTGGAAATCAGTGACATTATCAAACTGTACCGTAACTGAAAACAAACACACTAAAGAGGAAGTCTAAATGTTTAATAAGGTAGTTATGATCCTGAATATTTCAGACTTTGGACTTATAGCAGGGGAAGTGAATAGTCTGAATATACCTGGAATTACTGTCAGCAAGGTAGAGGGCTATGGTAGTTATATTAATGAGTTTAGTGACTACGGACTGTGTGAAAGCCTGAAGGTTGAAGTGTATACTAATGCTGAAGAAGCACAGAGGATTGCTGATATATTTTCTGAAATGGCAAAACGTATGACTGAAGGTGGGGGTATTGTGGCTATTGAACCGGTAGGTGCTTTATTGAATAATAAAAAACTTACCTGAGGACTAAATAAATATGCATCACAGCGAAAAACCGCCTGTAAACAGACAGTATACGATCAAAATCAGTGATATGACCTGTGCACATTGTGTGGCACGGGTCGAAAAAGCGGCTCTGGCTGTTGACGGTGTTGAAGCAATAAACATCGACCTGGAGCAGGGGGAAGCACGGGTGACAGGTGGATTACCGCATGAGGTTATTCAGGCCATTACTGAGGCCGGTTATCCTGCCAGTCCTGTGGCTGAGATCCCTGAATCCTGCCCCATTGAGCCGCCTTCTGAACAGGATAAAAGCCCGGTAGCACAAACAGAACCAGAACAGGAAAAGAATACCTCATCCTATATTATTGATATAGAAGATATGACCTGTTCCAGTT
>JALVDE010000505.1 GCA_027009375.1 Gammaproteobacteria bacterium | reverse complement strand
TACCACATAGGAGCCTGGATTACCGGATTTACTACGGGGTTCTTTTTTTGGGACGGCATCCGGTATCTGGGAAACATCGCCCCAGGAAGAAGGCGGGCCGTCCTTGCTGCGGGTATAAATATCCGGCGAACTGCTGCATGACGCCAGGATAAGGGTAACGCTAATAATACTTATAGAACGCAGCAGGTAAAGAGACATCGTATTTACTCAAAAAAATTTATTACATAAGCGAAACAGAATGGCAGCTAATTTTTAATCACACTAATTTTCACTCTTTTCAAATTCTTTCTTAATCTCCTGGCTTAACTGATAAACGGCCATGGAATACAGAGTGCTGTGGTTATAGCGTGATATTGCATAAAAATTATTATAGCCGAGCCAGTATTCCATGCCAGTTTTTTGTTTCAGGGCCAGTAGAATGGCTTTGGTTTTATCACTGACAGACAGTTCGCCTGTAACACCTTTGTGTTTAAAATCAGCGACTGTCTGTTTGGGTTTACAGCTGCGTTTACAGGCATCTTTAGGACTCAGGCTGCTGTCCTTGCTCAGGCTGACCTTATCCGCAACCGGCTGGTCTTTCTGCCAGCCGTGGCGTTTAAAATAATTGGCGACACTGCCAATGGCATCGGCTTTATTACTCCAGATATTTTTAATACCATCACCGTCAAAATCAATGGCATAGCTTTGATAGCTGCTGGGAATAAACTGCCCCATACCCATGGCACCGGCATAAGAACCTTTCTTGCTTAAGGGATCAAAGCCCTGTTCCTTACTCATGAGTAGAAAATACTCCAGTTCACCGAGGAAAAACTGGCTGCGTTTGGGGTATTTAAAACCCAGAGTGGACAGGGCATCCATAACCCGGTAACTGCCCTGCCGGGTGCCGTAAAAAGTTTCCACACCGATAATGGCGACAATAATTTCCGGGGCGACACCATAGACTTTATGGGCATAGTCTATAACCTGCCGGTTTTCTTTCCAGAACTTTATTCCATGTTTAATTCGCCGGGGTGTAAGAAATATATTGCGGTATTCATACCAGGGTTTACTTTTTTCTGCCGGACGGCTGATGGCATCGAGGATTTTCTGTTTGATTTTAACCTGGCTGAATAGCTTTTCCAGCTCATCTCGATTAAAGCCATGTTTGCTGACCATCTGATCAATAAAGTTCTGTACTTTGCTCTCTTTGACCAGGCTGCTGCTCCAGGCACTGGCAGACAGGCACAGCAGACTAAAGAAAAGGCTAATTAAAAAAGTACGCTGTATTCCGTTTCTCATAAAGTTTTCCATATTGTTACTATGACTCGCTAATGGGCTAAAAGTTTTCGATGGGTATGAATGGCCATTAAAATACCAAATCCGGCCATTAATGTCACAATAGAGGTACCACCGTAACTCACCAGCGGCAGGGGTACGCCCACTACGGGCAGAATACCGCTGACCATGCCGATATTCACAAAAATATAAATCAGAAAAGTCAGTACCACACTGGCGCCCAGCAGCCGGGCATAGGTGCCGTGGGCCTGGGTGGTAATGTAAATGCCGCGGAAGATAATAAACATATACAGGGTCAGTAAAATTAATACCCCGCTGAAACCAAATTCTTCGGCAAAAACAGAAAAAATAAAGTCGGTATGGCGCTCCGGTAAAAATTCCAGGTGAGACTGGGTGCCGTTAAGCCAGCCTTTGCCAAAGCTGCCGCCGGAGCCGATGGCTATTTTGGACTGGATAATATGATAGCCGCTGCCCAGAGGATCGGATTCTGGATTAAGCATGGTAAGTACCCGCTGGCGCTGGTAGTCACGCATCAGAAATAACCACATGGGCACGGTAAAACTGATCCCGGCGATAATAAAACCGAGGATCAGGCGCCAGGACACGCCGGACATAAAAATAACAAATAATCCGGCACTGCTGACCAGCAGAGATGTGCCCAGATCGGGCTGTTTGGCAATAAGCAATACCGGAACAATCAGGATGGCCAGGGCTGCAAAAATACGTCGGTTGCTGGGTGGAATATTTCCGGCGGACAGAAACCAGGCAATCATCATGGGTACGGCCAGCTTCATCATTTCAGAAGGCTGAAAACGGAACAGCCCCAGATCCAGCCAGCGCCGGGCACCCAGTGCCTTGGTTCCCACCAGCAGGACTGCAATGAGCATAATGGTACCGAAAATAAACAGTACCGGGGACCAGCGGCGCATGGTATCCGGGGAAATCTGGGCAATGGCCAGCATGACAGCAAATGCAACCCCCAGACGGATCCACTGGCGCTGCATCAGGGCGATATTTTCACCGCCGGCACTGTAGAGGATTACCTGTCCGGCAGCGATCAGTGCCAGCAGCGCGAGCAGCAGGGTCAGGTCAATATGTATCCGAAAAAACAGGCCCTGCTGGGATGAACGACTAGCCATGCGAATTTTCCTTAGTTCGATGTGCCTGGGTTAAGTTTTTATGACTCTGGTATTCTGGCTCGTTAAGGAATTGTGCTGTATTATGAGTCTGTTGATTACCGGGTTTTGCTTTATTTCTTACGGGCTGTTTATAGGCTGATGGCTTTTTACTAGCAGAAGGCTTTTTCTGTTTTTGTTCAGTATTTGTCTGCGGAGCCTTAAGTTCTTCATTACTAAACTGGCTTAGATAGGATTCAATGACCTTGCCGGCAATGGGAGCAGCAACAGAGCCGCCGTGGCCGCCGTTTTCTACCACCACAGCAATAGCAATCTTAGGGTTATCAACGGGAGCAAAAGCCATAAACAGGGCGTGATCCTTGAGTCTTTCTTCCAGGTCTTCTTCCTTATAGGAAGCATCCTGAGCTACAGTAAATACCTGGGCTGTACCGGTTTTACCTGCGATTTTATAACGCATACCAGTTTTGTTTAAGCGTCGTGCTGTACCCCTGCGACCGTGGATAACTTCAGTCATGGCATGGTAAACCTGTTTCCAGTTAGAGGGTCGGTTGACTTTAATCTCCCGTACCAGCTGTGGGGTAACCAGTCGGGGAATGGGATCGGATTTGCGCTTAATAGAATGGACTAATTGCGGCTGGTATAGTTTTCCGCCGTTGGCCAGAGTGGCAGTTGCCAGTGCCAGCTGCAGTGGTGTAACCAGTACATAGCCCTGCCCAATACCGGCAATGACTGTTTCTCCGGGGAACCAGACCTGGTTATGCACCCGCTTTTTCCACTCTCTGGAGGGCATCAGTCCGCTACGCTCGCCCAGAATATCAATACCGGAACGCTGACCGAAACCAAAACTGCTCATAAATTCATGCATACGGTCAATGCCCAGTTGAAAAGCCAGGTCATAATAAAATACATCACAGGACTCTACAATGGATTTGGTAATATCGGTTTTTCCATGTCCCCATTTTTTCCAGTCCCGGTACTTGTGGGACTTGCCTTTGAGCTGATAATAACCGGGACAGAATATTTCATGATCCGGAGCAATCACATTAAGCTCCAGGCCGGCCAGAGCGAAAAATGGCTTAGTGGTTGAGCCGGGAGGATAGCTACCCAGAAGAGTACGGTTATACAGAGGACGTTCCCAGGAGGTGTTGAGTGCTTTATAGGTTTTTGAATCAATACCATTAACAAACAGGTTGGCATCATAATCGGGCATACTGAGCATAGCCAGTATATGACCGTTTTGAGGATCAATAGCCACCAGGGCACCCCGTTTGCCCTCAAAGGCATCGGCGGCAACCTTCTGTAAATTAATGTCCAGATTAAGGTATAAATCATCTCCCGGTGTGGGATTGCTGCGTTCCAGTACCCGTAATACTCGGCCGCGCACATTGGTTTCCACTTTCTGATAACCGACCTGTCCGTGCAGCAGGGCTTCGTAGGATTTTTCTATGCCCAGTTTACCGGTATGGTTGGTGCCGCTGTAATTAGTGACCGGCAGGGTTTTTAATTCTTTTTCATTGATGCGCCCGACATAGCCGACCACATGGGAGGTTTCCCTGCCATAGGGATAATAACGGGTTAACTGTGCCTGTATTTCCACACCGGGCAGACGATGCAGGTTAACAGAGATAATGGCCACTTCTTCATCGGTCAGGCGAAAGCGCAGAGGGACACCCTCAAAACGGCGTTTGCGTTTAACCTCTTTTTTAAATTTTTTAATATCCACATCGCGGATTTCAATCAGAGTGGCCAGCTCTTCAATCAGGTTGTCGATATCTCTGGTCTGCTCAGGAATGATCTGCAAGGTATAGGAGGGCAGGTTTTCTGCCAGAATAATACCATTGCGGTCATAAATCAGCCCACGGGTGGGCGGAATAGCCTGCACAGAAACCCGGTTATTCTGCGACAGGGTAGTAAAGTGATCATGGTTAGTGATCTGCAGGTAAAACAGCCGTGCAGCCAGGATCCCGAACAGCACAATGGTAAATACAATGGCCACTATACTGCGGTGCTGAAAAATCCGCAGTTCTATAAAATGGTCTTTAATAAGCTGTTTTGCGGCCATAATAAAATCAGTTAACGCCGTATAAACGGCGGATAGCACGCATCAGGAAAAATACCCAGGGCCATACTACCATACTGGTCAGTGACGGCATCCAGTACGACCAGTTACCTGGTGCATTGCCGGTCACACCGCTGATCCAGAGTACCAGCATCTGTGACAGTGCCACCAGTAATAAAATAATCAGTGACTGCTGCAACAGAGGATACAGGCGGATCCGGATGTGCAGTTTATACGCCAGGTAGGCTACTACGGCCAGTGTCAGGGCATGCAGGCCCAGCACGCTGCCCATATGAACATCCAGCAGAAAACCCACCAGCCAGCCGGTAAAAACTCCGACCCGGTGCGGCAGAGCCAGGCACCAGTAAATCAGGATCAAAGTCAGCCATTCCGGACGATACATTTGCAGTGTTTCAGGCAGGGGGATCATAGTTAGAATAAAGGCCACTCCAAAACTAAGCCAGATAATAATACCGCCATGGGCGGCCGGACGATTACTCATGGCTGACTCCATCCGCTGCTTTTGCAGATGATTTATCTGTTTTAGACCTGGAAGAATCACTTTGGTTCTCATCATCCTGCAGGGTTTCAGACAGTAACTGTGGCTCATGTTCCTGGGCCATAACCAGCAGGACTTCGCGACTCTGTTCCAGATGGGCTGAGGCCTCGGCAATAATACGGGCAAACGGCTGACCGGGATCGCGTTTAATATCCACTACGGTGGCGACCGGATAACCTTCCGGGAAACGTCCACCCAGTCCCGAGGTGATCAGCAGATCGCCGATTTCAATATCGGCATTATTAGGCAGGTTTAAAATTTCCAGGTAATTAGCGGCTCCGGTGCCGTACAGCACGGTTCTCAGTCCATTACGGTTAACCTGTACCGGAATGGCATGAGAGGGATCGGTTATCAGGATCGCACTGCTTGAAGCAATGCCGGGATTGATAACCTGGCCCATAATGCCGTAGGCATCCAGAATGGGCTGGCCGGCATAAATGCCGCTTTGCTGTCCTTTATTGATCACAATCTGGCGTTTATAGGGGTCCAGATCCACCGCAATGGTTTCAGCAATCAACATTTGATCCCGAAGTTTACGGGAGGATTTAAGCAGGGAGCGCAGACGGATATTTTCAGCCTGCAGGGAGGCAAATTTCTGTAACTGGGCTTTTAGCAGCAGGTTTTCGGAACGCAGCTGCTGGTTTTCATCAATTAAGGTCTGGTGAGAAGTAAATTGCTCACCCAGCCAGTTCCCCACATCAGTCGGGGTGCTGGCAATGGTCTGTAAGGGATAAAGCAGGATACTGACGGTACTTCTGACGCCATCGAGCATATGAGTACGATGATCAGCCGTCATAAGAATGATGGAAAAGATCATCACAAAGAGCAGACGGGCCAGATAGGAGGAGTCTTCATCAAATAACTGTTTAATGGTTATTGCTCCGGATGTTTTTCTGGTTCAGGTTTTTACAGCTGGTTTTAGGTATGATTGTATTGGTTGCTACCCGGTTTGTGCATCCCCCATTTTTAAAGAGGGATGTTAACAGGTAAATAGCGGGATGAATATTAAAGAGTCTGGTGTTATTCAAGACTGAATAAATCCGTACCCACTTCGTCCATCATCTCCAGTGCCCGGCCGCCGCCACGAGCTACACAGGTCAGCGGATCTTCTGCAATCATGACCGGCAGGCCCGTTTCTTCAGATAATAAACGATCCAGATCACGCAATAAGGCTCCGCCGCCGGTTAGTACCATGCCTTTTTCAGCAATATCAGCACCCAGTTCCGGTGGTGTCTGTTCCAGGGCAATTTTAACGGCGCCGACAATACCGGATAAGGGTTCCTGAATGGCTTCCAGGATTTCATTACTGTTCAGGGCGAAACTTCTGGGAACCCCTTCTGCCAGGTTACGGCCGCGTACCTCAATTTCCAGCAGTTCATTGCCGGGATAGGCGGAACCGATTTCCTGTTTAATGCGCTCTGCTGTGGCTTCACCAATCAGGCTGCCGTAATTACGGCGTACATAGTTAATAATCGCCTCATCAAAACGGTCACCGCCAATACGAATAGATTCGGAGTAAACAATGCCGCTTAAGGACAGAATACCGACTTCAGTGGTACCACCGCCGATATCCACCACCATGGAACCGGTGGCCTCACTGACCGGCATTCCGGCGCCAATGGCTGCAGCCATGGGTTCTTCAATCAGATAGACTTCTCTGGCACCGGCGCCGAGGGCGG
>JALVDE010000504.1 GCA_027009375.1 Gammaproteobacteria bacterium | reverse complement strand
GTCGTATTGTTTTATAAACAGCTTATTGCTATTTCTTTTGATATTGAGTTTGCAACGGTTCGTGGTGTACACGTTAACCTGTTTTACCTGCTGATGCTCTGTCTGGTGGCTATTACGGTGGTATTACTGATTCAGGTTGTGGGCCTGATCCTGGTGATTGCACTGTTAACCCTGCCGGCAGCCATAGCCAGACAATATGTACAGTCTATTGGTGCCATGATGCTGCTGGCGGTATTACTGGGGAGCCTGTTTACCAGCAGCGGGCTGTATCTTTCCTATGAGCCAGATCTGCCGGCCGGTGCTACTATTATTCTGGTTGCCGGTGTGGTTTACCTGCTCTCCAGTCTGTTTAAATCGTTTGTTGCATCAAGACGTTAACACTCATCTAATCCACTAGAATAAACTAACGAGCCTGTTATATATGCAGATTGACCAACAACAAATTCATCTGGCTCTGGCTTTTGGTATAGGGCTGTTACTGGCTTTTATTATCCTGTGGTTTTATTTTCGTCAGCAAAAGGCACAGGCTCTTGAGTTGTTAACCAGTCAGCTTAAAGTGCAAAATGACAGCCAGCTGCAGTTACTGCAGCTGGATATTGAAAACCTGGAAAATGAACTGGATCTGCTGCGTGATCAGCTGCAGGACAGAGAACGACTGTTAGTAAAAAAAATTGATGAGCTTAACCAGCTGCATGAACTCAAAGGTATTTATGCAACCCGGGCGGCACAGATCAATGACTACAGAGATGAGCTTAAAAAGTCAGCTCAGCAATACCAGGATTTACAGACTCAGTACCAGCAATGCCGGCAGGAACTGTCAGAAACCCGTATCAAGGCAGAAGAACAGCTTAAAGCCAGCCGGCTGGTGATTGACAATCTGGAACAGTCAAAAGAACAGCTTACCCAGCAGTTTGAGCATCTGGGCACTAAAATATTTAATGATAATAGTCAGACACTTAAGCAGGCCAGTCAACAGGAGCTTACTCAGCTATTAACCCCCTTTAAGGAGCAGTTCAGCGAGTTTAAACGTAAGGTGGAGCAGATCCATGAGCTGGATTCCAGAGACAGAGTCAGTCTGTCTGAACAGGTTAAACAACTATCTAGTCTCAATCAGAAAGTCAGCGAAGATACCGAAAATCTGACCCGCGCTTTACAGGGCGATGTTAAGTTTCAGGGTAACTGGGGTGAAATGATCCTGGAAAATCTGCTGGAAAACAGCGGCCTGAGAAAGGATCTCGAATACCATATCCAGCCGAGTTACCGGGACGAAAACAATAAGCTGTTTCGGCCGGACGTGGTGATAGAGCTGCCGGATCAGAAATCGGTGATTATTGACTCCAAGGTATCCTTAAAAGCCTATACTCAGTATGCGGCGGCAGTGGAAGATAATGACAGGCAGGAAGCCTTAAAACAGCATGTTGCTTCACTTAAAAATCATATCCGGCTGCTGTCTGAAAAAGACTATGCCTCTCTGGAAGGTCTGCAGTCACTGGATTTTGTGATATTGTTTGTGCCGGTTGAACAGGCTCTGATGCTGGCCATAAATGAAGAACCGGAAATGATTTTTGAAGCCTTTAAGAAAAAGATCATTCTGGTCAGTGCTACGACTCTGCTGGCAACGGTGCGTACCATTGAAAACTTCTGGCGCTATGACCGTCAGCAGTCCAATGCGGAAGAAATTGCCCGCCGGGCAGGAGATATGCTGGATAAGTTCTCATTATTTGTGGAAGAACTGGAAAATATCGGGGTTTATCTGGATAAGGCAAAAAGCTCCTATACCACGGCACATAATCGTCTGATCAGCGGTAATGGTAACCTTGTCAGTCGGGCCAGAGGGATCCAGGAGCTGGGCATTAAGGGAAAAAAGGTGATTGACTGATGTCTGTGTACGTTAATCCTTTTGGCTCATTTCAGCTTAAGCGTATTCCGAACCAGGACAAAAACCTGCAGGCCTGGAATAGTGCTGATACTTATCTGTTGAACTATCTTAATGAGCAGATGACAGCAGAGCAACTTACTCAGGCCCGTATCCTGATCCTTAATGATGATTTCGGTGCCCTGACCGTCAGCCTCGCTCAGTACGGCTGTGATATTCAAAGCGATTCTTTTGTCAGTCATCAGGCTATAAAAACCAATATTCAGGCTAATTGTCCGCAGTTTCTGCAGCAGGTACAGTTTATAAAAAGTACCGAAGCCCTGAACAGGCATTATGACCTGGTGTTATTCAAGGTACCTAAAACCTCTGCTTTTCTACAGCAGCAGATGGCAGGCCTGGCAGGTCATATTAGTGACAACAGCCGTATTATCGGGGCGGTTATGGCTAAAAACCTGCAGCGTTCCATAATGAACACCCTGAAAAATTTGTTTGCCGATGCCGAGGCTTCCCTGGCCTGGAAAAAAGCCCGGCTGATTCTGCTTAAAGCACCTCTGCAGGCCAGCTTAAAAGACAGCGATAATATTCACCTGCAATATACCCTGGAAGACGGCAGCAGGATCTATGGTCTGAGTAATGTATTCTCGCGTAAGCAGCTGGATATTGGCAGCCGTTTTTTTCTGCAAAACTTTCCGGAAAAACTCAGTCCGGCACCGGAGAGTATTATTGACCTGGGTTGTGGTAATGGTGTGCTCAGTTTAAAGGCCGCTCAATGTTATCCTCAGGCGGATATCTTTGCGGTAGATGAGTCTTATATGGCGGTTGAGTCAGCCAGAATGACCCTGCAGAATAATCTGGGTAATAGTCCAGGGTTTCATTTTATCATCACTAATATTCTGGAATCCTTTGCCTCTGAGCAGGCAGATCTGATCCTGTGTAATCCGCCGTTTCATCAACAGCATGTTGTGGGTGATGTCATTGCCTGGCAGATGTTTGTTCAGGCCAGAAGGGTATTAAAAAGCGGGGGAGAACTCTGGATAGTAGGTAACCGCCACCTGGCTTATCATACCAAACTGAAAAAACTGTTCGGCAACCAGACTTTAGTGGCCACAAACAACAAGTTTGTGATCCTCAGGGCTATTAAAAGTGGCAGCAGTAAATAAATCTAAACGGGTGAGAATATATTAAACGTCATCATAAATATTAAAGGTATCAATATGATGGCCTTTGTCATTTAAGATCTTAATCCTTTCATCCGTCACCACTTTACTGGCACTGGTAAAAAACTCTTCACTTTCAGCCACATCAGAAAAGAACTTTTTCCTGGCTTCAACAATATCATCTGCTTCAATTTCATGGTCAATAATCGCAGTATGTCTGAATATATATTTCATTATAACCTGGATACCTCAGTAATATTTAATCTTATAAATAGCAGAATATCAGCCATAATTCAAGCGATTAAAAACATTTTGAGGTTTCCTCTATGGCAGTATAATATGAGCGCCCCAGCTGGGCTTTTTCATTTGCACTGGCTGCCATTATCCAGCCCAGTTCTTCACTATTGCCGGGATGTCTGTTTAACAACTGACTGACGGTTAATAATTCACTGGAAACATAATCGTCTTCGTCCCACAGGCCAGGCGCTGATTGCTTGTTACCAGACAGAGTATCAATAATATTACGTTGATATTTACGGTCAATATACATCAGCATCTCGCTGTTATTTTTAGAAAATACTGAAAACTGGTGTGCACCGCAAAAATCAGGAAACTGGTAGCGGCAAAGTTTAAATCCGGAAGTTTTGCTGGCACTATTTTTCAGAGATTGCTGCTGACAATGAATCTGTACTGTTCTGGAAATTTTAACAATGGTTTCCGGCTGACCGTAACGGCTGTTAAACAACTGCTTAATGGAATGGGTTATGATATTGTCAGAATGACTTTCTGAAGAGGGTTTTGAATGAGTTACGGAAGCAGATCTGGAAATAGTTCTGGTTTCTGGAAGGCGGACGGGTTTGACTGTGGATTTATGTCTGGAAGACTCTCCGGGTTTTATATAGCGGATATTGCTGTTATCAACCTGTTCATTCTGAGTTTTTTTTATGACTGGTGTGCTTTCTTCAAGAGTATGAATCTCTGAGTTCAGCGGTGCTGAAGCACCGACCGGGCGATACTCAGCATCATCAAATTTGGTATTGACACTGCAGGAAGATAAATGAAACAAGATGAAAAATAAGATACTGGCCGTAAACAGGCTATGCCGCTTATAGAAGGGGTTCATATTGAGTGTTAATCCTTTAACGTTTATAAGTGAAGCTTTATAACTAAAAAATGTTATAACTTAATTTCCTTAGTAAATTCTATCAAGGGCTAATAAATTTTTCAATTTTTCTGAAAAAATTCGTGATCCTCAAATAAGTTTATGCTAATATCTCAAAAATTGTCAAAGGCTCTGAGCTTGTAACGGTTAATGCAAGCCATGTTCAAGTACGGATTCAGGCCTTTATTTCAAGAATAAGTTTTAAAATTAAGTTAATGATTAAAGGATTAATTATTATGCCGGCAGTAACACGACTCGGTGATATATGTTCAGGACATGGATGTTTTCCTCCCAGACCCTCAATCTCCTCCAGCTCTAATGTTTTTGTTAATGGCATTCCTGTAGTTCGCGTGGGTGATGATTATGCTCCGCATGGCTGCAGCAACTGCAGGCCTCATCCTGGTAAGCTGGCTTCCGGTTCAGCCACGGTCTTTGTTAATGGCCGTCCGGTTGGCAGAGTCGGTGATGCAGTCAGTTGCGGCAGTTTTGTTGCTGTAGGTAGTCCTGATGTAATTATTGGTTAAATTAGCTGTATAGAGGCTGTATGGCAAAAGTTGAGAATTAAGTAATTTAAAGTTAGGTTAATAGTTGGGTAATAACTGTTTATTAGATTGGGCCGTTATTACCAGTGGTAAGTTGTCTTCCCGAAGGAATGGGATGTGTTTTATAAGGATGTAAAATGAATTCTAAATGGCTGGTGTTTACTGTCACTCGATGGTTTTATACAGGAGCGGTTTTTTTCTGTCTGGTTTACCTGCTTATTATTTCATCTGCTTATGCTGCTGGTCTGGGGGCTATTTCTCCGGGAGGAGTTGATCCTTCCAGACAGGATGAAATTTCCTTACCTCAGAAGTCACCCGAATATTTTCCAATTCCACCCGTGCAGGAACGTCCTCTTGATATCAATGAAGGTCCCAAGGTAAATATTACAGCCATCAGGCTGACAGGTGTTGTTGAGCATGAGGATATTTCTTTAGATTCATTAAGTCACTTGACTAAGAAAATATTAGCGGAGCAGATTGCGCTGTCCAGAAAAGAAACTCAGTCATCTGCACTGACCATTGGTCAAATCCAGTTTATAGCGGATAAACTCACTCAATATTATCGCCAGAAAGGTTATATTCTTGCCCAGGCTTATTTGCCGCCGCAAAAAGTCCAGGACGGAAGTGTTCTGATTAAAATAATTGAAGGTCAACTTGGGGCGGTATCCGTCAGAGGAAATGAGATTTATGATCAGGATATTTATAAAAAGCCCTTTCAACCTTCTATTCATACTGCTGTTAACAAGTATGAAATGGAACGACTGTTATTATTAATCAATGATTTCCCCGGTTTTGCTGTAACAGGCAGTTTTAAACGAGGTTCCCGACCCGGCACGACAGATCTGGAGCTTCTGGTTCAGGATGAAGACCGTTTTGGAGGCTTTATCCGTTATGATAATTATGGTTCTGAATATACCGGAGACAGAAGAACCCTGGTAGGTATGCATGTAAACGGCCTTTTCAAGCAGGTCAATCAGTTAAATTTTCAGGTGTTAAAAGCCGATTCCCCGTCAAATTCCGATTATTATGCGGTTAATTTTGAACAGCTTGTTTTTGATGAAGCAACCTACCTGGGTTTTTCCTATAATACTAATGACTACACTATCGGTCGGGTGGCACAGGCCTTAGGGATCACGGGTGACAGCGAAACTACAGAACTTTATCTAAGACGGGCTTTTATTCGCAGCCGTGAACACAATATTTATGGACGTTTATCCCTGGCGGGTAAAAGAGCAACCTCTGAATCTGAATTTGGGGTCAGACTGGCAAAAGACAAATTAACCGTACTTTCCGGTCAGCTTATTTATGACGGTATAGATGAACGATTTAACGGTATTAATATGATTGATCTCAGTTACCACCGTGGACTGGGAGATACTCTGGGGTCCATGGATGGATCGGGTGATGAAAGTGCAGGGCGCAGAGGCGGCAGCGGCGATTATGCAGGCGGAGATTTTGACCGCTGGAATCTTAATATCGCCCGGGTACAGTCTCTGCCCTATGATCAGTCATTAATTTTTAAGCTCAATTCCCAGTACTCTGATGATTTATTAACGTCACTGGAACAATTTCAGTTAGGCGGGCCGAACAGTGTCAGAGCTTATCCTGTCTCAGAATATTTAAGTGATAAAGGTTATCTGGTCTCTCTGGAATGGAATGTGGGACTGCCCTTAGTCGGAGACTATAATGCCTTTGCAGGCAGAAAATGGCGGGATATTATTAACCTGTCTTTTTTCTATGACTCAACAAAAGGCTGGATTAATGATCCTCTGTCTTTTCAAAAGGACAGTATTAAACTGGAAGGGTATGGATTTGCAGTACAGTTAAAAGAAATTTACGGTGTGCTAGGTCGTTTCTATATGGCCAAACCGGTTGGCAAACCAGAACCCAGCAATGACAGAGATCCACAGTACTACTTTGAACTAAGCTACCATTTTTAAAAACCAAAAACCAAAAACCAAAAACCAAAAAACT
>JALVDE010000503.1 GCA_027009375.1 Gammaproteobacteria bacterium | reverse complement strand
CACCGATGACAGCCGATTTTTTTCAGCAATAAACTGTTTTAAGTCCGCAATCATCTGCAGGGTATTGACACTGTCTTTTTTAAAGACCGACAGCATAATGGCCGGCTGATTATGGTAACTGGCTTTCAGTTTAAGACGCTCCTGGCCAAGGTATACATCGGCCACATCACCCAGCAGAACTTCCGAGTCAATTCTGGGAATACTCAGGCGGGCCAGTTCACCGGGATCACTGCTGCTGCCCAGAATACGGATCAGCCATTGCTGATCCTGGATATTAATGGAGCCGGCGGCACTGTCCTTAAACTGGCTTTTTATGGTTTGCGCCACCACAGCCGGGGACAGCCCCAGACCGGTGAGCCTGTCCATATCAATATCAACAATAAGTTCCGGATCGCTGACCCCGATTAAATCCACGCGCTGAATAAAGCGCTGCCGCTCCATTTCCTTTTCCAGTTCCCGGGCATAAAAGCGCAGATTATCATCATAGCTGAATCCCTGTACGATCAGTGTGGCCGTTGGAAAAGCACTGGAGGAGGTCAGTTCCACAATAAAGGGCGAGTCCGCTTCTTCCGGCAGGCGGGTATTGTCTATATGCTGAATTTCCCTGCGCAGATCCGCCAGCCGTTTATCAAACAGGCGTTCATCGATATCTTCAAAACGCACAATAATATTGGACATGGAGTCTCTGGACGTTGAAGAAATAAAGCGAATATCAGAAACCCTGGCAATGCCCTCTTCCAGCGGCTGGGTCACCCGTTTTTCAATATCCTCCGGTGCAGCGCCGGGCATAAAGGTATTAATCTGGATCCAGTTAAAGTTAATGGCCGGATCTTTTTCCTTAGGCAGAGATAAATAACTCAGCACACCCATGACCAGAACCAGAATAAAGGTCAGGTTAGCCAGAACATGATGCTGTAGAAGGCGCTGGAGCATAAAGTCAGGTTTCAGGTTTCAGGTGCAGGGTTATGGGTTGACCGTCTTTCAGGGCCTGTCTGCCCTGGATAATGACTTTGGTATCGTAGGGCAGTTCATCTGGTTTTATGGCGGCTGAACGGCCGGTCAGGGCGTTTTGCAGGGAGTGGAAGCGGGCAATGGTCTGGCCGTCGGGTGTCGTGGTTACAATAAAAATACCCATTTTATTATTACGGCTGACCAGCAGGTTGGCCGGTATGTGCTGTTCCTGCATAATAATTTCCACCATGCCAAAGGCATTGGGCAGGGCTTTTTCGGCAGTAAAGCTCAGGCGCACCCGCTGATGGCGGGCACGGGTTTCTATACTCGGGACGACGGCCCGGATGGTTAAGGGGTAGAAATGGTTACGATAGACAAAATTTAATGCCCGGTAATTCAGGCTGTCTATCAATACAACAGGTACCTGAACTTCAACTTCCAGAT
Source organism: Gammaproteobacteria bacterium (assembly GCA_027009375.1). Lineage (GTDB taxonomy): Bacteria > Pseudomonadota > Gammaproteobacteria > GRL18 > GRL18 > JANELJ01. The sequence goes on along the minus strand of JALVDE010000503.1, from coordinate 204 downwards.
TATTGGTATCCATCAGACGCAGCAGCGGTGTACCCGGAGACACATTTTCACCGGCATGGATCAGGCGCTGGGTAATTACCCCGTCAAACGGTGCAGTTATCCGGCAGCGGGTGATGTTTTTTTGTGCCAGTTGTATTTTACTGTCCAGTAACTGTAAGCGGGCTTCGAGTTTGTGCCGGTTGGCCCGCAGCTGCTGGTGAGATT
>JALVDE010000502.1 GCA_027009375.1 Gammaproteobacteria bacterium | reverse complement strand
CGCGGAACAATAAGCAGAGAATAAATACTGAGAATCAGGCCAGAACCCGTCGTGCTCAGCAGTCTCCTGCCAGCCGCCGGATGGATAAGAACCAGCCTATGTTTTCAGATAAGCGTTCCTATGTGGGTGGTAACGGTGGCGGCGCCCTGGACTTATGGGGTCTGTTATTGCTATTGCCTTTACTGATGTTTTTTAAAAAGCCTCTATTACAGAATTAAAACTCTCTATCCTTCCTGGGAGGGCGGACATCCTGCCCGTACTCCCAGGTAATAAAACAGGAATAAAAAATGCAGTTTTTAAAAAATTACAGAATAACTATTAGTCTGTCACTGTTTATAGCATTACTGTATTTTGTTTTGGGTCCCGTACCTGAAGCTTTATATTTTAATGCAGAGAAAATAATCCAGGGAGAATTATGGCGTTATCTGACCGGCCATCTGGTACATTCGGATACACAGCATTTAATATTAAACCTTGCTGCCTTTATTATTATTACCGCACTAATCGAACAACACAGCCGTCTGCTGATTTTTACCGCTTTGTTTACCGGTATTGTTTTTATTAATTTTTATCTTTTCAATAATAACGAAATCACAATTATGCCGGTTTATCCGGAGTATTAAACACCCTGCTGGTTATGGCGCTTTATCAGCGGTGGCAGCTGCATACTGAGCCGTTGTCTCTTACAGGGTTTCTTCCCACCAGTATATATTTAACCAGTGCCGCTAAAATAATGTATGAACTTTATACCCAGGACAGTCTATTTTCACACACACTCTGGCCGTCTCTGCCCCAGGCTCATCTGGCCGGTTTTATCGCCGGAACTATTTTAGTGCTGTTGATTCATTCCGCCAGTTCTATCAGACAATCCACAGCTTGCTGAATACCCGTGTTTAAAATGACCTTCTTATTAATGGTAGTTTTTACACTATGAGCCAGGTTTTGAATAACAGATTCTTCAATACCATAGCATAATTCATTTTTTGATATTTCTATCATACTGACATAGTCTTTCAACCATTGCAGCAGGTATTTTTCTTCAGGCCAGTCAGGGCGGCCTACATAAAATACCGGTTTACGGCCAAAGGCCGCTTCTGCAAACAGGCCATAACCTGGCTTGGTAATAAGCACATCTACAGACTGTACAATATCGGTAAAACTCAGTGAGGTATCCTGAATACTATGCAGCCATTTTTTCTCACTGAATTTTAAAGACTCGTCAGAGACTCCCGGCCTGTCCTGAATAATAATATGAACATTGTTATAGTCCGGCCAGTTTTCCAGTGATATCTGACTGTCTATACCACCCAGAGCCAGTAACACCAGTACCGTGTTATCCTTTTGCTCCAGGGCAAGCTCATCCAGCAAACAATTTCTTAAATTTTTACCAGTGGTAACCAGGGGCTGAATATATTTACTATTGGGTAACCATGGCATAGACATGGACGGTTGAGGTTTTAAAAACACATCCGCCTGACTATAAGCAAGGCGCATAAGCGCCATATAGCTTTCCATTTCATTATCCTGCCTGAAATAGCCGGATAAAATATCAGCCCAGTTCAGGGAACAGACTGCAATGGTTTTAATACCCAGCTCCTGAGCCGCAAGCAGAGGCAA
>JALVDE010000501.1 GCA_027009375.1 Gammaproteobacteria bacterium | reverse complement strand
CATTGTTAAACGACTTTGCCAGCTGTCCATTAGTGTCCAGCACGATGGTATAGTTCATTTTTTTGCGGCGCACCATTTCTCTGACCTGCTCGGGTGGATCATAGTCCATGGCGACACCTATAATAATTAACTGACTGGAAGCGTATTTATCGGCCGTATTGATCAGCATGGGAATTTCCTTGACGCATCCGGGGCAGGTAGTCGCCCAGAAATTAATAATAACAGGACGGCCTTTTAACTGAGCCAGGGTAAATTCCTTGCTGTTCAAATCTTTAAAATGGGCCGTCGGCGCCATGGGATGACCGGAAGGGGACAGCCAGAGAAACAGCAGCAGAGCTGCCAGAACCAGAATAAAACCGATAACAGCAAGGTCTTTTGTTTTCATAGGATGTAAATTACTCGTATTTTAAGGAGTTGGTAATTTTTCAGTTTTACCGCTCCAGCTATCCATTTATTAGTGAGCATGTATTATAATGGCTTATTCAGCCCTGAGCCAATTTAATTTTATGGTTCATCTGTATATTCCACTTATACTTTCCCCTCCTTTAAAAAAAGGGGATTTGCAGGTGAACACTCTATTTAGCTAGAGCAGATATTTCAGGCATAACATAATTCAAGCTTAAAATTCAGGCTTAAAATTTAAGGTTAGACATAACGTGGCAAAGATAAAAACAGGTATTGTAGGTGGAACCGGTTATACCGGCGTGGAATTATTGAGGATACTGGCCAATCATCCAGAGGTGGATTTACAGGTTATTACTTCCCGTTCTGAGGCCGGACTGCCTGTCAGTGATTTATATCCTAACCTGCGCGGTTTTATGGATATACAGTTTACAGAACCGGATGTTAAGGCACTTAAAAACTGTGATCTGGTATTTTTTGCTACTCCTAACGGTGTGGCCATGAAAATGGTACCGGAACTGATTGAAGCGGGTGTCAAAGTTATCGATCTGGCGGCCGATTTCAGGATTAAGGATATAGCCGTCTGGGAGCAGTGGTATGGTATGACCCATGCCTGTCCCGATTATGTTGCACAGGCGGTATATGGTCTGCCGGAAATTAATCGTGAGGCGATAAAGCAGGCACGTCTGATTGCCAATCCCGGCTGCTATCCTACGGCAGTGCAGCTGGGTTTCTTGCCCCTGCTTGAAAACCAGTTGATTAATACAGACTTCCTGGTGGCTGACTGTAAATCTGGTGTTAGTGGCGCCGGTCGGGGTGCTAATGTAGGCACTTTATTATGCGAGGCCAGTGAAAGCTTTAAGGCTTATGCTGTGCCAGGACACAGGCATCTGCCGGAAATTAAGCAGGGACTGGAGCTGGAGCATAAATCGGCTGTGGATCTGACCTTTGTTCCTCATCTGACACCCATGATCCGGGGTATTGAGGCGACCTTATACGCCAAAGTAAAAGCGGATGCTGCATCAATAGAAGAAATCCAGAACCTGTTTGAACAGCGTTATCAGGATGAGCCTTTTGTGGATGTTCTGCCGTCCGGATCTCATCCGGAAACCCGGACCGTTAAAGGCAGTAATCTGTGCCGGATTGCCGTTCATCAGCCGCAGGGTAATGATACCATTGTGGTTCTGTCAGTTATTGACAACCTGGTTAAAGGGGCTGCAGGCCAGGCCGTGCAGAATATGAACCTGGCTTTTGATCTGGATGAGCTGGCCGGTCTTGGCATCGTTCCGCTAATGCCTTAGTGCATGAATGAATACCTCCCGGAATGAAGCCATGACTCACATTATTATAGCCCGCAGTCACCCCCTGCAATATTACGGTATACGCCTGCTGTTTATTCTTGTTGGACTGGCTTTATTGTGGGGTGCCTATGAAATGGGCTATATGCAGTCGGAAGAAGACATTATTAAGGAAAAGGGAGGCCGAAACTCCTTATTGCTGCAGCAGAAAATACTAAAAAAACGCAATCGCGAACTGAGTAAGGAAATCCTCCATCTGGAACGCAAGTTTCTGCTGGAACAAAAAGCCTGTGAAATTGTAAAGTCTGATATGAGCCGGGAACAGGAAAAAATACTGGCTCTGGAACAGCAGGTTGATTTTTATAAAGGTATTCTTGCCCCTGATGCTGGTCGTGACAGGGTTTATCTGCAAAGTCTGGAAATAACACCGATACTGCCGCCGGAAGATTTAAAAGCAGAAGCAGGCAGCGAAATACAAAATTATTACCAATATCGCTTTATAATCGCCCAAAAGATAAAAAAAAGAACCTATACTAAAGGAAAAATCAGGATTTTTATTAAAGGCCTTAAAAATAATAAACCGGTAAAACTGCCCTTACAGGAACTGATTGTCAGCAATAACAAAGCAGGTAAAAAAGCTAAAGCGGAAAACAACAGCTCCGGGGAGCAGGGCTTTAAGTATAGTTTTAAATATTTTCAGGAGTTTAGCGGTATTATTGCGCTGCCTGAAAAAATGGAACCACAGACCGTTGATGTTATTATTGATTCAAAAAAGAAAAAATCCATTATTGAGCTCAGTGATCTAAGCTGGTCTAAAAACGAAGGAATGAAATATGTGGGGAAGTAAAAAAAGTCCGACCAAACGAATTGATTCACTTATTGGAAAAAATACCCAGGTAACGGGTGATCTGGATTTTTCTGGCGGATTATTGGTTGACGGTAAAATTGTTGGTAATATTACCGCCAATGAGGATGACGGGGCCACCATTACTATCAGCGAGAATGGTCTGGTACAGGGAGAGATCCAGATCCCCAATATTATTATTAATGGTACCGTGGAAGGTAATGTTTATGCCAGTAATCATGTAGAACTGGCCAAAAAAGCCCGAGTTTACGGCAATGTTTATTATAAACTGTTTGAAATGGCCATGGGTGCAGAAGTCAACGGCAATCTGGTTCATGTCAGCAGTGATGGCCAGGTAAATGCCGTGGATGCCAAAGCAGAGCCTGCCCGCCTGGAAGAACCGGAAACTGTCAGTGATGATTAATCATACGCCGCTATAAGCCAGCGGAAAGCTGATCTATATAAATGTTGACTAATGTGCTTGGTTATTGAATAATAAAGTCATTGAAATTGGAGTTAAAAAGTTATGAGTAGTGAAAGTCCTTTAGATTTTACCGATGCAGCGGCACTAAAAGTAAAATCATTAATTGAAGAAGAGCAGAATGAAAACCTGAAATTACGAGTGTTCGTAACGGGCGGCGGCTGTTCCGGTTTCCAGTATGGTTTTACCTTTGATGAAGACGTCAATGATGGTGATACTGAAGTTGAAAACCAGGGTGTGACATTATTGATTGATCCCATGTCTTTTCAGTACCTGGTTGGTGCAGAAATTGACTATACTGAAGGCCTGGAAGGCTCACAGTTTGTGATCCGCAACCCTAATGCTACCACTACCTGTGGCTGTGGTTCTTCATTCTCTACAGAATAAATTATTTCAGTCATTCATTTCTGTTATAATTAGAAAGGCGCTGTTTATACCGCGCCTTTTTTATTTATAAATTATATAATTACACCAGTAATGGTACTAAAAATTATATTTATTTAAGGGAAAACATTTATGAATGAATATCTACCCGGGTTGGCTGGGGTTCCGGCAACCAAGTCCAATATATCCAGTATCGACGGTGAAAAGGGGATATTATTCTATCGGGGTTATCCCATTGAAGAACTGGCCGCTCATAGTACCTTTGAAGAAACGGTTCTGCTGTTAATTAATGGCCAGCTGCCTAAAAAACAACAATTAGATGATTTTTCCTGTGAGTTGCGAACCAATCGTGCTCTGAAATATCATTTAATGGATTTGATGAAAACCCTGCCGGCTTCAGCCGATCCCATGTTAATGCTGCAGACGGCGGTTTCCAGTCTTGGCATGTTCTATCAGGGCAGTGAATGCCTGATAGATGCCGATGTCTGTACCGATCTGGACTATGTTCATTCTGCTACCGTTAAAATTATTGCCCGCATGGGAACGCTGGTCGCCACCTGGAAACATATTGCTAAAGGCTATGAGCCACCACCCATGCGCTATGACATGACTTATGCAGAAAGTTTTCTGTATATGCTTACCGGCCTGGAACCCGATCCGGTCTTGTCCAAAATACTGGACGTCTGTCTGATCCTGCATGCTGAACATACTATTAATGCTTCGACTTTCTCAGTACTGGTAAATGGTTCAACCCTGTCTGCACCCTATAGTGTTATTTCTTCTGCCATTGGCTGCTTATCTGGGCCATTACACGGTGGTGCCAATTCCAAGGTACTGGCCATGCTGGAAGAAGTAGGTAGTCCTAAAAACGCCGCTAAATTTGTGGATCAACAGTTAAAACGCAAGGGCAAGATCTGGGGTATGGGTCACCGGGAATACAAGGTGAAGGATCCAAGAGCCACCATTCTGCAGGGGCTGATTAAAGATTTGCGTGAGGCCCGAGGCGGGGATATTAATCCTCTGTTTGAAATTGCTGAAGCCCTGGAAAAAGCAGCAGAAGAAAGACTGGCAGAAAAAGGTGTTTATCCTAATGTCGATTACTATTCCGGTCTGTTGTACAAGGAAATGGGGATCCCTGAAAACCAGTTTACCGCCATCTTTGCCATAGCCCGCAGTGCAGGCTGGCTGGCTCACTGGCGTGAACAGCTTAAGGATAATCGCATTTTCCGTCCCACCCAGATTTATACGGGTGAAAAACAACGCGCCTATATTCCTATGGATCAGCGCTAAGAGTAATGGATACGGGTACTGTCAGGTTTATGCCTGCCAGATCCCGCCCAGAATGACTTCCTTACTGGCGCCTGTCACCGAGGGGAGATTTCCGCTTAAACCATTAAGCGTCTGAAAGGCCAGCCAGCTAAAGGCGCTGGCTTCAACCCAGTCAGGACTGAGTCCATAAGTTTCAGTACTCATAACCTGACTGTCCCCTAATAGCACCTGTAATCTTTGCATCAATAGCGGATTATGTGCTCCGCCGCCGCAGACCAGCACTTCATCAATCTTAACGGGCAGGGCCCGGATTTCATTACTAATAGAGATGCAGCTTAATTCCAGCAGTGTTCTTAAAACATCATGAGCATTGATGCTGTTATTGAGTTGAGTAAGCTGCTGTTTTATCCACTGCCATGAAAAATATTCCCGGCCGGTACTTTTGGGCGCTATCAGTAAAAAAAAGGGATCGTCCAGCATTTGAGATAATAATGCCGGGTGAACCTGTCCTTGCGCTGCTAATTGCCCGGAGAGGTCAAAGGGTGAATCAAAATGCCTGAGACACCAGTCATCCATTAAGCCGTTCCCCGGACCGGTATCATAACCAAGAACCTGGTGATTGTTGGCCGGAAGAAAGGTGATATTGGCAATACCGCCAATATTTAATACCACACGATTTTTTTCTGTACTGTGGAACAAAGCTCTATGAAAGGGGGGAACCAGGGGGGCTCCCTGACCTCCGGCGGCCATATCTCTGCGTCGAAAATCTGCAATGGTAGTTATTCCGGTATTCTGGGCAATAATATTCGGATCACCAATCTGTAAACTGGTCGGATACTCCTGTTCAGGATAATGCCTTAAGGTCTGTCCGTGGCTGCCAATGGCGTTAATGTCAGCAGGCTTAAGCCCCTGTTCTGTTATAAGCTCATTACAGCTTTGAGCCAGCAAATACCCCATTTGGGTATCCAGACGGGCATAAGTATCCAGTTCATTATCCTGCCGTTCCTGGCTCAGAGAAAGTAAATCCTGTTTTAGATCGATGGGAATAGGATAGGTTCGGGCGGTTATAAAAGAGAATGATTCGGAAGACTGAATATCTGAAAGAACAATGTCCACACCATCCAGGCTGGTGCCGGACATTATTCCCATAAAATAACTCATGCAGGATCTTTATTATATTAATGGCTGTTTAAAGCAATGGTTTCCTGCTTTCTAAGCTTAAGCTGTGAGATTAAAGTTTCTGCGGCCACTTTAAAGTCTGCACGATATTTTTTAGAAATAGGGGCTGCACTGGGTAATTTAACCGTTAAAGGATTACGGTGCACTCCGTTAATACGAAACTCATAATGCAGATGGGGGCCGGTTGCCAGGCCGGAACTGCCAACATAACCAATAACCTGGCCCTGTTTGACCCGGCTGCCGTTACGCAGCTTTTTGTTATAAGCGTTCATATGAGCATACAGGGTCGTATATTTAGAACCATGCTGCAGAATAATGACCCGGCCATAACCACCCTTTCGGCCTTTAAAAATCACCTTGCCGTCACCGACAGCCTTAATCGGAGTACCGCGGGAAGCGGCATAGTCCACACCTTTATGGGCACGAATCTTGTTCAGTACAGGGTGTTTACGACCCGTTGAAAAACGGGAGCTGATACGGGAAAATGCCACCGGAGTACGTAAGAAGGCTTTACGCATACTCAGACCTTTTTCAGAATAAAAGTCGGTATGGCCAGAAGCATCGGTATAACGAATAGCACGGAATACCTTACCCTGATTTACAAACTCAGCAGATAAAATATCTCCGGAATTTATTTTTTTACCATCCACATACTGCTCTTCATAAAGCACAGCAAAAGAATCACCTTTGCGAATATCCAGTGCAAAATCCACATCCCAGCCAAATATATGGGCTAACTTCATAATCAGGGCACTGTTCAGGCCGGCTTTCTGGCCATCGTAAAATAAGGAGTTATTGATAATCCCGGCAGTAAACTGCTGGCGGGTTTCAATTTCCTTGCTCCTGATTTCAGGTGTATATCCCTTATCATTTCGGCTGATTAACAGGGTGTCTACCTTATTAATACGAAATTCAAGTTGAGTAATATCATTGTGTTCATCCAGAACA
>JALVDE010000500.1 GCA_027009375.1 Gammaproteobacteria bacterium | reverse complement strand
GCGTACAGTGGCTTCTATAATGGCTTCTTTCAGACTTGCTCCCTCTTTTCTGTCCCGTTCTATCTGATCCACCAGGATCACCGAATTGCGCATAATCATGCCTGACAGGGCAATAACGCCGAGATTAGCTACAAAACCATAAGGTGCCTGAAAAATCAGTAGAGCCGCAACCACGCCGATAATGCCCAGGGGGGCTGTCAGCAGGACCAGGAAAGTGCGTTGAAAACTCTGCAGCTGAATCATCAGCAGGGTAAAAATACTAAGCACCACAATGGGCATAACCCTTTTAATGGCAGTTTCTGCCTTGGCACTTTCTTCAACTACCCCGCCCAGCTCAATGCTATAACCCCAGGGTAATTGTTTACGCAGTTTATCCAGTTGCGGATCAATTTCCAGGCTGACATCAGTTGCCTGCTTTTTACCTTTTACATCCGCCCGGACAGAAATAGTGGGTAATAAATCCCGTCGCCATATCAGCCCTTCTTCCAGCCCGTAAGATAATGATACGATCTGACTTAAAGGCACAAAGGTGCCGTTACGGGTTGGAATGCTGATATCCGGTAAATTACCCAGTTTCAGCCGCTCCTGTTCTTCGGCTCTGGCCAGAACTTCTATTAAACGATTATCCTCTCTGAAACGGGTGACTGAATAGCCGCTGAGAATAGAGTTTATAACCACTGCCAGTTCCTGGGAACTGATCCCCAGTACCCGGGCCTTATCCTGATCGATGCTTAATTTAACTACTTTGGACATTTCATCCCAGTCAAAATTGACGTTGGCAGCATAAGGATTTTTGCGCATTTCTGCCGCCACCTGCCGGGCTATTTCTCTGAGTTTACTTCTGTCCCTGCCCCTGACCCGAAACTGTATGGGATAACTGATAGGCGGGCCGTTTTCCAGACGTTTAATACGGCCCCGCACTTCAGGAAAATCCGTTTCAAATAATTTGATCAGTCTGGATCTGACCTGTTCTCTGGCTTCATTGTCTCGTGTCATCAGTACAAACTGAGCCAGATTATTATGTTTTAATTCCTGATTTAAGGGCAGATAGAATCGGGGAGAGCCATTACCGATATAAGCAATGTAGTTAACAACACCTTTGTCCTTTGCAAGAATTGACTCTAGTTTTCGTGCCTGAGCTTCTGTTGCCTTAAAGGAACTGCCCTGAGGCAGCCAGATATCCACCAGCAGTTCATTGCGGTTAGAACTGGGGAAAAACTGATTTTCCACAAAACGAAAACTGTAAATGGATACTGAGAAAATGATCAGAGTAATAAGAATAACGGTTTTGCGCCAGTTAATACACCAGGTTACCATAGCCCGGAAAACCCGATACACCGGCTTCTGGTACACATCTTTGCCTGCCTTTTGCAGTTTAAACTCCGGCAGCAGACGGAAGCCCAGAAACGGAACAAATAAGACAGCGACAAACCAGGACACCAGCAAAGATAAACCCACCACAATAAAAAGAGAACCCGTGTATTCACTGGCCGAGGATTTGGATAAAAATACCGGCAGAAAACCAACAATGGTGATCAGAGTTCCAGTCAGCATGGGGAAGGCGGTATGACTATAGGCATAAACCGCTGCTTTAAAACGGTCCATACCCTGCTCAATTTTAGTGG
>JALVDE010000499.1 GCA_027009375.1 Gammaproteobacteria bacterium | reverse complement strand
AATCCTGTTTGCTGTCCAGCTGCATTTTATCAAGGGGGATCCCTGTCCACTCAGAAATAACTTCACGAATTAAATCTGTATCCACTTCATAGGATACTAATGCTTTATCGGTAATTTCACATTCTGCTATCTGTTTATTTAGCTGTTCGGTTAAATCATCCAGCTGCTTACATAGCTGTTCAATAGATAGTTCCGACTCAGACTGATTTTCAGCATTATCGTTCTGTTGTTCCAGTTTCTGACGAAGCTGTATAATTTGTGAGGCAAGTTCAGATTCCAGTTGCCACTGTTTTTTGAGCTGTTCATACTGTTTTTTATAGTCTGATAGCTTAATACTTAATTGAGACAAAAAATCATTATCCGCAATCAGGCCCATTTCACTGTCTCTTAAAACAGCCTGTATCTGGCGTTCCACTGATGCTCTTTTTGACTGCAGATGATTCATAATCCAGGGCTGAGATGACAGGCTGATTTTAACGCGGGCACAGGCAGTATCCAGGACATCAATGGCTTTATCTGGCAATTGACGTCCTGAAATATAACGCTCTGAAAGGACTGCCGCCGCTTCAATGGCAGAATCCCGTATATAGACACCATGATTATGTTCATAACTATGCTTCAGGCCGCGCAGAATAACCATGGCCTGAGCTGAACTGGGCTCAACCAGTTTTACCAGCTGAAAACGACGTGCCAGTGCCGGATCCTTTTCAAAATACTTTTTATATTCACTCCATGTGGTCGCCGCTATTGTCCGCAGTTCACCTCTGGCCAGAGCCGGCTTTAACAGATTGGCTGCATCACTGCCGCCGGCCTGAGCACCTGCACCAACCAGAGTATGTGCCTCATCTATAAACAGGATAATGGCCTGTTCTGAGGATTTAACTTCATCAATGACTGCTTTAAGGCGTTTTTCAAATTCTCCCTTAACACTGGCACCGGCCTGAAGCAACCCCATATCCAGTCCTAACAGCCGAACCGATTTTAAAATATCCGGCACATCGCCTTCAGCAATTTTTAATGCCAGCCCTTCTACTACAGCCGTTTTACCTACACCCGGTTCTCCCACTGCAATGGGGTTATTTTTACGTCTTCTGGCCAGTACATCTATAATCTGTCTTATTTCACTATCGCGGCAAAAAACCGGATCGATATCACCATTTCTTGCCTGCAGGGTAAAGTCAATGGTGTATTTTTCCAGGGCACTGCCGTCAACTGAAGCCGTAGTTTTAAAATGACTGGATTGAGAACCCTTTTGTTGTTCCTCAATAACACCCTGCAGAAGCTTAAACAGCTTTTCAGATGATACAGCTTCCAGTAAATCAAAATACGGCATCCGTCCAAATCTGTTAGGATTTGAAATCAGGCTAAGAATCAGACTGCCGTTGGTAATATGATCGATCTTCAGCTTTAATGAACATAATAACCAGGTTTCCTGCAGCCAGTCGATGAGCAGAGGGGAAAATACCGGGTGGGCAGTGTTACCAGAACGCAGATCCTGGGCGTCCTGCAGTGCTTTAATTAATTTATCCTGCGGGACATAAAACTGTTTTAAGATTTTAGAAAAACTGTTTTCAGGCTGCTCCAGCATCTCCAGAAGCACATCTTCAATGGTAATTTCATAGCCGCCACGTGATATACACTTACTGCTTGAGCCTTCCAGTACAGCTCTGGCCTCATGTCCAAGATGATTAATTAATGCATCTAAATCTGTAGTCATATTAAAGTCCTTTTTAAAATTTCCTGTAGTTCCGAAAGTTAACATCCGGAAATTATCAGAGACTGCTGTTCCTGACGGTTGTGTCCTATCCAGCTGGTATAGCCCAGTTTTTCGTTACTGTTTTGCCCAAGAACCAGTTTGGGGATCTCAGGTTTTAATAACTTAAGTTCAATATCGTATTCCAGCTGATCACGTAATATGAAATTAACCAGCTTTTTTAAAGGTCGGTTTAACTCACCATCTGGTAAAAACAGACAGAAAAATGAGTATGACAGGCGGCTTATTACTATTCTGAATTTGCCTGCTCGGTCTTCAACCTGTTTACCCAGCATAAAATCATCACCCAGCGTGGCACACTGCATACCCAACTGATTACGCTGATCAGCTTCCAGTTCTATATGGCGCTTTATATTAGTTTTAATATGGATAGCATCCCATTTAAAATACGATCTAAGTACAGACTCCATAACAGTTACAGAATGACAGCGCATACCGAGGACAGCACTAAAGGGCAATAATCGTTCCCATTGAACATCCTGATCAGCACGGATTTCTGCCGTATTATTTTTCTGATAAAGCCCGGAGAGTGCAAACATCCAGTTTGAGAAGTTGTCACGATTACCGCTTTTGTATTGCTGATAATATCGATACTTTTCCCAGCACCGGTACACCAGGCTGATCAGTCTATGATTAAACAGATCCATAAAGGCGCGGGTATTGTCTTCCCCTTCATCAGCCTGCAAAATAGCCTCAGTATAGAAAACCGGTATCGGACTTGCGGCACCATAGAGTCCCATAAAATTGACATTAACTTCTGCCTTTATTTGATGTTCATTATCCTCTATATGTATTGAATCAATATCACAGGCATTGTGATTAAGTGCCGGGTTAGTACTATAACGGATCAAAATATTTTTTACTTCATGCCGACCTTTTTCCGTCTGTAATTGCTGGTGAATATTGGATAGCAGTTTGACAGCCTGAAAAAAAGAATACTGACGGCTATGATTAATTAAGTCGGTGACTAAATCACGGGCTGTTGACCGATTCGGGCTGGCCATCGATATGTTTCTCCGTGTTCAATACCTTTAACGACAAGTTCATGAAATGAATTCAGTGAAACATACAATGCAAAAAATTCATTCAGAACACTAAAAAATAAATACATCTCCCCTTCATTGGTGAATTTTGATTCCTGTACCCGGATAATTGAGCGCAGGCCTCTTACCGGCTGTCCTTTATAAACTCTATCTACCCGTTCTGTATGTATAGAGTCTATACCGTCAAGACGATGCTGACTGGCTCTGGCCTGCTGACGATCATAATAACTACGGTAATCGTAGGTAGAAAAAATAACGCCCAGAGCTTCCTTATTCATTAATGACTGGTAATTAAGAGACATATTTGAAATTAACTGCCAGTGAAAACCTTTATCCATAGGCGGAGTATATTCAGGTGTAACCTGAGAGATATTATGGACTTCTACAAATTCCGGCATGGATTCACCAGACATATTAATATCTCCAATTGCCAGCTTAACGGGAAGTTTTCTGTTGGTGCATATTAAGTAGGCTTCAATCACTTCCTCCTGTGGATTGACCTGTAATTCACTGTTGTTAACGAATGAAATATAACTGTCAAGTGCCTGAGCGTCAGGACTTTCCTTAACACGGATGCGGTAATAAAGACTGTCCTGATCATCGTGAAGTGAATGTTCAAATGATTCAAATAAAGGATATTGTTTGCGTTTAAAGTCACTATAACCCCAGCCCTCAACCTTATTTACCTGATAAATCTCATAATGTCTGGGGTTGATAGCCGCGGGAAGTAACCGATATTCTACCTGTTTGTGATCCAGCTTAACGGGAGCTGACTGATGTTCAAACAGATTAACAACCGGTGTGCAGAAGAGTCGGACACTTTCTTCGTTTATGGTAATAGAACTGTCTAGGGTCCGGTTAAACTGACATTCGATAAGAATACTCTGTACAGCATCGGGATTAATTTGAGAGATTTTTTCAGCAATTGAATCCAGCCCTTTCAAATCAATAAACAGAAATTTTTCGGGCAGGGCAAAATATTCCTGAAGAATACGATAACCATGAAAAACGGTTGCTTTATATGGCAGCAGGTTTTGTTTTTCATCAAAACCGGATGGCATAACTGAGTGTTTATCCAGTGTTTTAATCTGAATCAGGTTCCCTTCTGAATCAACAATACTGACAGAAACCGACCGAAGATAACAGCTAAAATACTGATAAAGGGTGTAAGAAGTCCTAATGTCACCAAACAGATGAAATCGCAATGTATCCAGATTCATTTCATCCAGATTGGCTTTATCATCTAGTAAGCCAAGATTTATAGACAGTTTAGAGCCATTAGTCTGACGCTTATGTGCAACATCTGCAATTTTAAGCGGATAGACATCCACGTCAAAACAGGTCTGAAAGCGGCATTGTGTGCCGTCGACCGGAACTGAAAGAACACTGGTACCGCGATCAATCCGTTTTTTTTCATTGAACCCGGGCAGCGGATTTAATTCTACAATGCTCAGGGAAGGCAACGGCTTTAAGAAATTAGGCCAGAGCAGATTCATGACCGAATGTGTCAGTTCCGGCAGCTCATCTTCCAGCTTTTCCCGTAAACGTCCGGTTAAAAACGCAAAGCCTTCAAGCAAGCGCTCCACATCCGGATCCTGTGCTTCAGCAGCCAGAAACGGTGCCAGACGCGGATTAGCCTCTGCAAACTCCGACCCTAATTGTCGTAAGGCTGTTAATTCATCCTGAAAATATTTATTTAAAGCCATCCCTGCCAAACCTAATTAATAAAAAACCCGGCTACCCATCCTGAGCAGTCCCTAAAACCTAAAAACCAGAACCTAAAACCTTACCTCACCCCCGAATAATCGCCTGCCCCGTGCTGGTCAGAACCGTCTCAAAACTCATATTCTGCATTTCTTCATTTATAAATACCCGGGTAGTAACATTAAATTTAAGTTCAAGTGGTTTATCCGGATCAGGATCATGACTGATCTGTACACTTTGTATACGAGGTTCATACTGATGCAGATAATCACGAATTGACATTTTTAGAGTATGAATAGCATCAGGAAACTGTGAAATAAACCGTGAGAAATCCGGCATGCCATAGTCATCAGAGGAAATCAGACTGCCCTTACGGACATTGAGCATATTCTGGAGACTATTGAGGATTGAGTAATGTAAACTGGCGTAATTAAACTTAAGCGAGCGGGTATTAGTGTCGCTGTTAATACGCCCTAAAAGGGATTTTTCTGCTATCATATTTAACCACTTTGCAATCATTTGCGTGTTGAGTCATTCCGTTAGTGAGCATTATATTGCACAGAGCAAAAAATAAGCATTAGGGTTATCCCTCAATCAAAACTTATTTTTTAAGTTTTCTGCACATCACTGGTTACTTCAAGCTTACCCACCAGGGAAAGGGTAAAATCAGCTCCCATATATTTAAAGTGCGGACGTACCTGAACAGCAGCTCGATACCAGCCCGGCTCTCCTTCAACAGGTTGCACCTCAACTTTGGCTTTACGAAGCGGTCGCCGGTTTCTAATTTCTACTGAAGGGTTTTCCTGATCCGATACATACTGTTTTATCCACTGGTTCAGACCGCGTTCCACATCGGCTTTTTCTTTCCAGGTACCAATATTTTCTCTCTGAATAACTTTAAGATAATGCGCTATTCTGTTAATAATAAAAAGATATGGCAGTTGACCACCTAATTTGAAATTAGTATTTTTTTCCTTGTCTTCTGCTGAATGACCATAGTGCCGCTCTGACTGAATAGATGCAGCAGAATAAAAAGCCGCCTTATTATTGTCACCCCGCCGCAGAGTCAGCGCAATAAAGCCCTCCTCTGTCAGTTCATATTCACGGCGGTCAGTAATCATTACTTCTGTTGCCAGAGTGCCTTCCAGATTATTCAAAGCAGGATAACTGGTATGAAGCAGCTCATTTACCTGCCCTCCCCCGGTAGGTCCGATAATGTGCGGACACCAGCGAAAACGGGCAAAACTGTCTATCAGTCTGAGTATAAATAAAAAAGCTGAGTTACCCCACAGGTTATGCTCTGCATCAGTGCAATTAATCTCCTGATAATTAATGCCGTAACCAATCAGTTTTTCATCCTCAACTTTATAAGCACGGCGTAATAGAAAGCGAGGTATTACCAGTCCCAGATAGCGGGCATCTTCTGTATTTCTAAACTGTTTCCATTTATTAAAGTGCGGAGCCGTATAGATATCCTGTATATCAATAATAGATGGTAAGTGCTGCATGGATTCAATATCAAAAAAATCGGGGGCTGCAGCCGCAATAAAGGGGGTATGAGACATAGCTGCAATACTGGATATTTTTTTCATCAGACGCAGGTCAGGGTTCCTGGGAGTCAGGTAATAATTACCCATCATTACCCCATAAGGTTCACCGCCAAACTGGCCGTATTCAGAACTGTATACCTGTTTATAAAGACCGGATTTAGTAATCTCAGGTGCATCATCCAGATCTTCCAGCAAGTCTTCACGGGACAGGTTAAGGAGTTCTATTTTGATATTCTGTTCAAAGGGGGTATTTTCAATCAGCAGCAGTAAACTTCGCCAGGCTGATTCAAGAGACTGAAATTTGGGGTGATGCAGAACAGCATCAAGCTGTTCGGTAATGTTTTTTTCAAGTTCTGCAATTAAAACCGTACATAAAAAGGGATCAAAATCCTGTTCAGAATTTAGAGTAAGATAGAATTTTAATAGTGCAGATAAGGCTTGCAGATCAGATTTATCTGCTTCCCGATGAGTCGGTCTGACTTTTTCCAGAATAATCTGGACTATAGAACCATGAGATGTATCCGTCAAAGCAGACGGCTGCTCTTCCAGTTGAGCATTCATAATAAAATCCTTTTTAATTATGATAAAACGCTAGTATTTAAACTGTTTTGAACTATAACACAATGCCGAGTAAAAATTAACGCCCATAATAAGCAATCAGTGATGCTTTAGCCAGAGTATGCTTATTAATAACAAAACCTACCAGCGCAGGTCTGGCATCTTTATTAAGCCCTAATGAGGGCGTATCCAGA
>JALVDE010000498.1 GCA_027009375.1 Gammaproteobacteria bacterium | reverse complement strand
TATGGATACCTATGGTGGTGATTTTGAAAAACTGAAATCCACCTTTAATGAGTTTTTACACCAGTTACCCTTTTATGGACTGGCGGTATTATGTATTGATGATCCTGTCGTGGCTGAACTGGTTCAGGAAATTTCCAAGCCCGTTAAAACCTACGGTCTGGAAAATAAAGAGGCGGATGTTCGGGCCTTTGATATTGAACAGCAGTTTAACCGGACCTCATTCAAGGTGTCCTGTAAAAACACCGATGGTCAGCATGATGAGTGGTTACAGATCACATTAAATATGCCCGGTCTGCATAATGTGCAGAATGCCCTGGCTGCCATTGCCATTGCTGATGAACTGGGTGTAGAGAAACAGAAAATTGCTCAGGCTCTGGAAAAATTTGCAGGCATTGGCCGGCGTTTTCAAATGTATGGTGAGCTGGATATCAATAATCATAAAGCCATGCTGATTGATGATTATGGCCATCACCCAACAGAAGTGAATGCCACCATAGGGGCAATAAGAAAAGGCTGGCCGGACAAGCGTCTGGTGGTGCTGTTTCAGCCACATCGCTACAGTCGTACCCGGGATCTATTTGAAGATTTTGTACATGCATTAAGTAAAGTTGATCAACTGATATTACTGGAGGTTTATTCAGCCGGAGAAGATACCATAACCGGTGCCGATTCCAGGGCTTTAAGCCGTTCTATCCGTAACCGGGGCAAAGTGGATCCCATTTTTGTAGAAGATCATGATGAGATAAACAGTGTATTGCAGGCCACTATACAGGACGGTGATATTTTACTGACCCTGGGGGCGGGCAATGTCGGGGCAATAGGAGCAGGTATTTATGAACGCTTTAAAAGCGAATAATACCCGGCCGATTGAAGCTACGCCATTGCAGCAGCAATTATTGTCAGCTGTGGATAATGGCCAGCTGCAGGGGCAGTTAATTATAAATGAGCCTATGTCCCGTTACACGACCTGGCGTGTGGGCGGTGAAGCTGAATGCTGCTATCAACCAAAGTCGGTAGAAGATCTGCAAAACCTGATGCAGTTAGTGCCACAGGAAATACCGGTTTACTGGATTGGCCTGGGTAGCAACCTGCTGATCAGAGATGGTGGGTTAAAAGGTCTGGTTATTAATACCAACGGTGTTTTGAATCAGATGGATATACAGTGCTACAGCGAGGGCAAAAATAAATACTGCATTATCAATGCAGAGGCCGGTTTAGCCTGTGCCATATTTTCCCGTAAGGCGGCACATAAGGGTTTAAACGGTGCGGAATTTTTATCCGGTATTCCAGGTACCATTGGTGGTGCACTGGCCATGAATGCCGGAGCCTTTGGCGGTGAAACCTGGCGGCAGGTGATCAGTGTCGATACGATTAATCGTAACGGTATTATTCATCACAGAACACCGGATGAGTTTGAAATTGCCTACCGCAAGGTCACCCCGAAAAACAGCGGGCAGATGGAATGGTTTGTACGGGGACAGTTTCGTTATGAGCAGGATCCACAGGCTCTGGAACAAAGCAAACAGCAAATTAAAAGTTTATTGCAGAAAAGGGCAGAAACCCAGCCTACCCGACAGGCGAATGCCGGCTCAGTATTTAAGAATCCTCAGGGGGATCACTCAGCCCGC
>JALVDE010000497.1 GCA_027009375.1 Gammaproteobacteria bacterium | reverse complement strand
CGGACCGCAAAGTTTTAAGGACTTGCGGGATTTTTTTGTCAGGGAAGCCGGTTTTAAAAAAGCCAATGTATTCTTTCTTGATTATGCCAGTATGGATGATGAAGCCACCTTTAAAGACTTTGCTGATAAACTGGAGGCGGATTACAACCGGTTGTTTAATAAAACAGAGCGCATTAATGTGGTCTGTCACAGTACCGGTGCTCTGGTTGTCAGAGCCTGGCTGGTATTAAGGCGAACTCGTCAACGTGAGTTAGGGCTTAAACTGGATTGTCCCATAAAACGGCTGTTAATGCTGGCTCCGGCTAACTTTGGTTCAGACCTGGCTAAAATGGGCCAGTCCTTTCTGGGTAAATTTCGTTCTACCTTTTTTAACAGCTATTCACACAAAGAAGATTTTCTCGAATCCGGCAAGCATGTACTACAGGGACTGGAACCGGCCAGTCCCTTTCAGTGGGATTTATCAGAAGTAGACCTGCAAACAGAAGATTATTTTTCTGCTGATAAAGATGGCTCTCTGGAAAATACCTGCTTGCCCTTTGTTTTTGCTGCAGGCTACAATTATGCCGATGAACTGCAGGCCAAATTTGTAAAAGCCAGAAAAAAGCCCGGTACAGATGGTACCGTCAGAATCTGCGGCACTTCTCTCAATACCCGTAAATGCAAGGTGTTTTTTAATAAAACCAATAAACCCGCTCATATTACCTGGCGTGAAGAAATAAAGTTTTCGGCCATACCTTTTGCGGTATTTAAAGGCTTAAACCATGGTTCCATTCTGGATGTAAAACATCCTGATTTTAAGGCTCAAACGGGTCCGAAAAACCTGATTTTAAAAGCTCTAAATGTGGATTCTCTGGATGCTTATAACCAATTGTTCAGTGAGTTTAATGATATATCTGAAAAAAATTACAAAGCTTCAGAAAGAAATTACAGAAAAAAATACCAGCAGTTCTTTTTTAAGGTACGTGATGATACCGGACTGGCTGTAGATGATTTCTATATCGATTTTTATGTACGTGATCAGCAGGGGAATACCATACGGGATTTAACTGAACAGTTTAATAAATATGAAAATAAATTCTACAAACACTCAGCGGATGATTCCTGTCGGGTATTAATGCTTAATTATACCAATACCCGGCGTATGTTTAATCAATTAAAAAAACGTAAGCTGATGCTGGTTTTTGATATTGAAGCGGTTTCATCTATAAGCAATATCCGCTATGAAAAATCTTATTTTATTGTTTATGACGGTCAAACTAAAACAGAAGGTATCAGTTTTCTTTATCCTAATACCACCACACTGGTGGAAGTCGTACTTAACCGGGTACAGTCAGACAAGTTATTATCTGTTAAGGACAGTAATTTAAAAACACTGTCAAAAGTCAGAAATATCCGCAATAAACCCAGTGGTACAGCGTTATTGCTGGATGATAATTAATATCAGGCGATATGACTATTAAAAATGAGACTAAGGGGCAGTTATGGCCTCCGGTTGAATATTTTCAGCAGTTATCCAGGCTATATGATTCTATTGGGGAAGACATATACCTGGTACCCCTGCTTGAAAGTAACCAGCGCCTGACTTTTTCCATAACCGGGAAGCCTCATAAATTAATAGCCATTATTGATTTTCCAGAACCGGATCCGGAACAACACCTGTATCCACATATGCTTGTTTTTGCCGATGGTAGTGGACTTAATCTGGGTAAAATCCTGAAAATCAGCAGGAAGACAGCCTTTAACCCGGATATAAAAGATGTTCTGTATGAAGATCGGCCGATGCAGAATATCTTGATGTATACACCCCGTAAACTGAACAGGGATTATATTCAGTTTGTCTCCCGTTTTGCCCTGGGGGAGATTCTGGGTAAAAAGGATCTGCAGCAGTTTTCTATTAAAGCACCTGTAAAAAAAACACAATTATCATCGTCTGTTAAGGGTGGTAAATAAGCTAATTAACCTGATCAGTGATACAGGTTACATCCTATTGACTGGTCTGGATATACAATCACAAAAATTGATAATCAAACTTTACCGGAAATAGCATTAATGAAAAAAGTAACCATTGTAGGCAGTGGTTTTGCTGCCCTTACAGCCATAAAAACTCTGCGCAAGTCATCCATGGAACTGGATATTACCGTTGTTTCTCCAAAAGCCGAGTTTCATTACCTGCCGGGTACCATCTGGATCCCCTGTGAATTAAGACAACCGAAGGATCTTACTATTGATCTGGGCAATTATTTTGAACGCATGCAGGTTAAGCATATTGCTGCTGAAGCAACTGGCTTAAGTGATAATGGTCGGATATTACACACCACCCAGGGAGATATAGAAAACGATGCTTTGTTCATCTGTTCCGGTGGACAGTTTATAAAAAAACTACCCGGTATTGATAATGCCATTACTCCCTGTGAAGGCATACCGGCTACCGTAAAGATCAGAGATCGCCTTAAAGCTATGCAGGGCGGCACTATAGCTTTTGGTTTTTCAGGCAATCCTAAAGAACCTAGTGCTATGCGCGGCGGTCCCATGTTTGAGTTTTTATTCGGTATTGACTGTCAACTTCGTAAAGAGGGCAGGCGGGATAAATTTAAACTTATTTTCTTTACCCCGTCAGAAAATCCAGGGCAGAGACTGGGGCCTAAGGCCGTTGATGGGCTGCTTAAGGAAATGAAAAAACGTGATATAGAAACCCACCTGGGTCATAAAATGAAACAGTTTACGGATCACAGTGTTATAACTGAAGGCGGTGAGTTTGATGCCGACCTGATCATCTTTATGCCGGGTATGACCGGCAACAGCTGGTTTAATAATACCCAGTTACCCCGCTCTGAAGGGGGAATGCTCAAGGCCAACAGCCATTGCCAGGTTGAAGGTTCTGATAAGGTCTATGTTGCCGGAGATTCCGGCAGTTTCCCCGGGCCAGGCTGGATGCCCAAACAGGCACATATGGCCGATTTACAGGCTGAAACTGCCGCTAAAAACCTGCTTGAAGAATTTAATAATAAACCCGCGTCCCATACTTTCAAGATTGAACTGATGTGTATTATTGACAGCCAGAATTCAGGTATGCTGGTATTTAGAAACAGTAAACTTAACCTGATTTTACCGCGCATGAGATTTTTCCACTGGTTAAAACGATTTTTTGAATGGTTTTACCTGCGTCAATACCGATAAAATTGCTATTAATGAATGGGATAAATAATGGATCGTGGTACAAAAATATATGCACTGATACTGGGAATTTTTACTCTGACTCTGGCGGTAGTATTTTTATATGAAAGTCCAAAAGTCAGTGCTCTGAATGAACAGTTAAGCTCTATCCGTAGTATTAAAGAGTTCCCCTATCATTTTAAAGTGATTCGAATTGATAACAGAACCGCTATCATGAGCACCCCACGTTCTACAGATGTTCCCGTGGCCAGGGTTCTTGGTATTCTTTTTCCTCAGGTCAAAGGCCTGTCAACACAGTCTGCGGAATTTCAGACAGCTCAAAAGAAACTGGCTACTGTACAGAATCTGGCCCGTATAACCGTTATTAATGATAAAGAAATAGATAAAGTACGCTGGGAACTGGATCGAAGCTGGTTATTGCAACATGGTATCAGTATTTAATTGTCCATTATTTATCTCGGTTTAAATAACCGCATACTTTACATGTTTAATTCAAAAGAGTATGTTAATAAAAGGAGATTATTATATAGAGTTAACAACTCGACCTCTGTAATCTATCTTAAACAGGAGCATAATTATGCATCCACTATTAGAAAAGGATCATCAGAAGTTAATAACTTTAATTGAGACACTTGATAAATGTGTTATGGATGGTCATTCTGTAAGTCAGGTTAATCAACATCTTGATGCTTTTGTCAGCCTCGCAAAAGATGAGTTTAAAAACGAAGAAGATCTGATGAAAGAATATCATTATCCGGATTTTAATGAACATAAAAAAGAACACGAACGGCTACTGGAACAGCTTCTTTCTGTACATGAACAATTAAAAAAAGGGCATACTCCATTTGGAGAAGAATATATGCACTGGTTAAGAAACTGGCTGGAAACTCATTTATTAGATGCAGATTCGCTGTTAGATGAATTCTTATATAAGGCTAACTCTGCTGCTCACCGAACTTAAGTTTGTTTTAAAGGGTAAAAAGTTATTTAACGTTATCTGTCTTCCCTGTAATCGTAATTAAAATATATGGTCTGTCATTCTGTTAAACAAATATGGACTAAACTTCCGTTGCTTAAAAAACTGCAGAAAAAACAGGATAAACGGGCATATCGCTTTGTTGCAGTCATTGACTGTATTTTAAATCAGAACAGTCGTGATATGGGGGCTGCCAAATTCTCAGCATTCAACTGGCCTGTATTAGAACTCTGTCAAAAATACAATACAGGCATTTTACAAATGCCCTGTCCGGAAATAACCTGTCTGGGTTTTTATCGAACACGTCCTGCAGGAACCTCTATTCGGGAGGCACTTGATACTATTAAGGGTAGAGAGCATTGTTCGCAACTCAGTATGGTTGTAGTGGATCGGGCTGAAGCACTTTGCCAGCAGGGGGCTGACTTCCTGGCTGTTTTAGGCGGAAATCCTGAAAGCCCGGGTTGTGCAGTACATTTAACTGATAACAGCACCTTACCATCCGGGGTATTTATCAAAGAGCTGGAAAAGGAATTGAATAAACGTCATATTTCAGTACCCGTTCTGGCTATACGAGATGATGACCCGCAGTTACTGGAACAGGATCTAAAACAGCTTGAACAGATTTTTGCAAAGGCATAATGTTTGATTATTTTAAGAACCTAAAAATGATGCCTGCTTCCAGTGCTGGATGCAAAAATATTTTTATCCATTTGTTGTTTAAAATAACAAATAGCGTTGATTCCCGTACAGTGGTTAGGTGCAAGATAGGGGATCCGGTAGTTCTGTAAAGCTTCAGCCGTATAGTTTAGACGTTCATCACTTGCATTGAGCAGGTGCATTCCGCCAATGACAGCCTGTATCGGCTTGCCGCTGATTTTCTTAATATAGTCCAGGGTATTAATAACACCGGAATGCCCGCACCCCAATAGAACAACAAGACCCTGGCGGGTTTCAATATACAGGGCCTGATCGTCCAGAAGTAAATCTGTGTGCGTCAATTCAGGATCGTTATAAAAAGCACCACCGGTATTTTCTATAGAATGAACTCGAGGAATTTCACCCGTAACATAGATTCCACTGCTGATTTCTGTAGGCTTAATTGTTTCAATAATATTTCGAGTAAACGACTCCAGTTGCTCTGTATTAAGTCCTGAAATGCCTATATTTCGTCCAGTTTGATTATATTTAGGTTTTAATGCCTCTGGATGCAGAAAAACATCAATCGGCCCGGTCATTTCTAGTGCGGGTAGTAATCCACCCATGTGATCATAATGTCCATGACTGATAACTATCGACTCAAGCCTGCTAAACGGTAAATTCAATTGACCGACATTATGTTTAAGTGACAGGCCCTGGCCAGTATCAAATAACAGACAATAATCATCGGCTTCAATAAAAAAAGCATTGCCATGTTCACCTAGCAATCCTGGACCGGCTGCGGTATTTTCCACCAACTGGGTAATTGTCAGGGCATTAATCATATTGTTTACCTGATGAAATTTTATCCATAATTATACCCTGAATAATGGCCCCAAAAATTATATAGACAGTTAATAGTACCGTAAAAGTAAAACCAAAATAACTGATCATTAATGGCAGCCAGGGCAGTTTAATGGCCCTGGTATATAAAAAGGTAACAATCAGACTGTCCCGAACATCGTGCTCTCTTAAATCTGCCAGCATCTGGTACCAGATCAGTGAAGAGCCATGACTTAATATGCCTCCGATAATGCCAATACTCCAGCCTTTTATGCCACTTTGTTTACCCAGAAGTCCGGCAAAATTCTTTACCTGCAATAGTGCTGTAATCAGGCCCATTATTACAATTACAGCAACAAATATCGGCAGTAAATGGGTTATTATTGACAGGCTCTTATTCAGGGCTTCAAGGGTTTTCTCTGGTGCGGAGTTATACAGCAGAAGATAAATTATGATAACAACAGGAAAAAGTATCTTTCCCCCTATTTTTGGTTTTCGATTCTTTCTGGATGCTTTTTTCATTTAAACCACACCAGAGATTGAACCGTGGTAATTGCAATTAACAGAGCAAAAATAAAAGCCAGTAGATTGCGTGTCAGAGTAAACCGGGCACCAAAAAGACGGTATTCATAAGGCAGCTGGACAATTCCCAGAGTCACCCATGAAAGAATAAAGGCCGTAACCGCATAAAAACTCATACCGTCATCGAGCAGTTCACCACCAATCAGATAGCTCACAAAAGGCTGCCCAACTGATGCACCACCTACAATGGTCCCTGTAAGAGTGTCAAGGAAAGTATTCCCACTAAATAAAGAGGAAAGCATTTTCGGAGTAATAAAGACTTCAAATAATCCTGTCAGGAGAATAACACTCAACAGTAAAGGCAGGTTAAATAAAAAGCCTTTTAGTGATTTAAAAAATGCCTGTATAAATGCTTGCTGATCCATAATAGATCATAATAAAGCAGTCAATCTGTCATTACTGTGATAACTATCACTGCCATATGAAGTTAAATAAATAACACTAATAAACGGGCTATTAAAAGACTTGAAAATTAATATTATGACCCGATTTATAAATTAGAAATAAATAAACAGGAGGTCTAAAATGAGTATTGAAGTTAATGGTAAAATCATTGAAACAGATGAGGAAGGTTATCTGCTTAATCCAGATGACTGGAATGAGGATGTTTGTGAAGCATT
>JALVDE010000496.1 GCA_027009375.1 Gammaproteobacteria bacterium | reverse complement strand
TACAGCAGAGGATATTGCTCTCTTTAATGATAAGGTGAAAGCTCTGTATCTGGAGGATTATGCCCGATACTGGAAAGAGGCCGTTAATGCTCTGGAAGTTAACCGATTTGCAAGCGCCAGTCAGGCTATAAATGTACTGACTCAGATCACCGGTCCATATTCTCCTTTTAGAGGTGTAATAGAGCAGGTTGCGGAAAATACCCGTTTAAGTCAAATGCCGGTGAGTGGTGAGACTCTGGAAAAAAACAAGGCACTTACGACAGAAGTAACTTCAAGGATCACAGGCCGTGCCGGATCTATGGCACGAATGGTTAAACGGGTTAATGACCGTAAATTAATTAATCTGCCTGATCGACCTACCGATATCGTAGAAAAACAGTTTTTTGATCTTAACCGAACCATAAAACAGGAAAATAATCGTGCCTCTCATATGAATGAAGTGATGACGGCACTGGCGCAGCTGCAGGGTTATCTTAATACTGTTTCAAGTACTATGGATAATGGTGAAACGGCCTATCGACTTGCTAAAAAACGTCTGACTTCAGGTTCGGATGATGCCCTTGGCCGTTTAAAACTGCTGGCATCACGCTCTCCGGAACCCTTAAAAAGCTGGCTTAAGGATGTCTCAAGGTTTTCCTGGGATCTGGTGCTTAATGAAACCAACCGTTATTTGAATACCGTATATGAAACCAATGTCCTGACATTCTATGAACAAAGCATAAAAAACCGTTATCCCGTTTATGCACGAGCCGGTAATGATGCGACATTGGCTGATTTTACAGAATACTTTAAACCAGACGGCATAGAGCAGAACTTTTTTAACCAGTACCTGAAGGACTTTGTTAATACCCGCAGCCGTCCCTGGTCCCTGAAACGGTTTGAAGGTTCTAGTCTTAAAATCAGTAATCAGGCATTGCGTCAGTTTGAGCGGGCTGAGGGGATCCGTAAAGTTTTTTTTAAAGAAGAACGTAATACACCTAAAATTCGTTACTCTCTTAAGCCCTTATATCTGGATTCAAACATAGCCCGGTTTGAAATCAAGCAGGGGCAGCAAAAAGTTATCTATCGTCATGGTCCATTAATACCTATTAAAATGCAGTGGCCGGATAAAAGTGAGATGAACGAAGCCAAAATTATGTTTGAAGACTTAAATGGTGACCGGGTTGCTTATAAGGAAAACGGCCCATGGGCATTTTTCCGGATTATGGATAATTACGAACTGAAAAAGACCAGAAGTAATAATCATTTTATTGTGGATTATGTACTGGAAGGTAAAAAAGCAAAGTTTGAGCTGATTGCCAGCAGCAGTACCAATCCATTTGGACATAATCTTTTACAACGATACAGAGCGCCTGAAAGCCTCTATTAAATGAGATAATACAGTAAGTATGAAGGAGGAGTTATGATTTTAAGGATATGTTATGGGTGATCTGACCGGTTTTTATGGAAAACTTCCTACTCATGGTGATTTTATATCCAGAAATTTACCCAGAACTTTTATCGATCCCTGGGATAACTGGCTGCAGTCTTCAATAGCCTCAAGTAGAGAACAGCTTGGAGAACAATGGCTGGAATATTTTCTGGTAACACCTGCGTGGCGTTTTATATTATCTGACGGCAACTGCGGTGAA
>JALVDE010000495.1 GCA_027009375.1 Gammaproteobacteria bacterium | reverse complement strand
AACCAAAGAAACCGTTAAAAACTGGCCAGAACAACCCGATGTAGTCTACCTGGATCCCATGTTCCCCCATCGAAAAAAATCTGCCCAGGTAAAAAAAGAAATGCTGGCCCTGCAAAAAATCATCGGAGATGACACCGACAGCAACCAGTTATTAGAAACAGCCTTGCAGATAGCCAAAAAAAGAGTAGTGGTCAAACGCCCAATAAAAGCCCCATACCTAAACCAGCAACAACCCACCTACACCCTGAAAATGAAAAAACACCGCTTCGACATCTACATCATCCAGGCTCTTACTTAACGCTCAACGCTCAACGCTCAACGCTCAACGCTCGATTATGCCCCATACCGCTCCCGATAAGCCACCACCTTCTCATAATACTCCGCAAACGCCTGATCATCCTGAAGATAAGCAATTAAATGTTCCAGTTTAATAATACTGGCCACAGGCATATTATAATTCTTTTCAATTTCAGCAATGGCAGATGCTTCACCTTTACCCAGTTCCTGACGATCCAGGGCAATAACCACACCAGCGGCGCTTGCTCCAGCCTCATTTATCAGGTTCAGCGACTCCCTGACTGAAGTGCCGGCAGAAATCACATCATCAATAATCATAACCCTGCCTTGCAGAGGCGCGCCGACAATTGTGCCGCCTTCACCATGATCTTTGACTTCCTTACGGTTAAAACTATAGGGCAGATCCCGTCTATGGTGATCGGCCAGAGCAATGGAACAGGTCGAAGCCAGGGGAATACCTTTATAGGCCGGCCCGAACAGCATATCAAACTCAATACCGCTGTCCATCAGGGCACTGGCATAAAACCGTCCCAGTTCAGCCAGGGAACCACCGGTATTGAACAGACCGCTATTAAAAAAATACGGGCTGAGGCGGCCGGATTTTAAAGTAAATTCACCAAAACGTAACACCCCGGTGTCCAGGGCAAATTTAATAAACTGTTTTTGATATTCCTGCATAATGCTGCTCTCATTTCTGTTCTGGTTGGATACTTGTTTTTATGGATAATTTTCCTACCGGGTCAGCCTGAATTATACCCTAAAGTGGGTTATAATAGCGGCTGTTTTTTTATGAGCGTACTATGAAAATCATCTCTGCCAATGTAAACGGTATCCGTGCCGCTGCCAAAAAAGGTTTTTTTGAGTGGCTGCAGAAGGAAGATCCGGATGTGGTCTGCATCCAGGAAACCAAGGCCCAGATTGATCAATTATCCGATCCGGTATTTGCACCTGAAGGTTATCACCGCTACTTCTTTGATGCTGAAAAAAAAGGCTATAGCGGCACGGCCATCTATTCAAAAAAAGAACCAGATAAGGTTATTACTGGCCTGGGCTGGGACGTAGCAGATACAGAAGGCCGTTATATTCAGGCGGATTTTGGCAATCTCAGTGTGGCTTCCCTGTATCTGCCTTCCGGCTCCTCCAAAGATGAACGTCAGGTTCTTAAAATGGAGTTTCTGGACAGGCTTGAACCCATGCTTAAGGAAATGGCACAGAGCCAACGCGATTATATTATCTGCGGTGACTGGAATATCGTGCATAAACGCATTGATATTAAAAATTTTAACGGCAATAAAAATCGCTCCGGCTGCTTACCGGAAGAACGGGCCTGGATGGACAAGCTGTTTGGTAATGAAATCGGCCTGGTGGATGCGTTCCGGGTTCTTAATAAGGAACCTGAGCAATACACCTGGTGGTCAAACCGGGGTCAGGCCTGGGCCAACAACACGGGGTGGCGTATTGACTACCAGGTAATATCACCCTCTCTTGCAGACAAGCTGGAATCCACCTCTATTTATAAGGACGAGCGCTTTTCTGATCATGCCCCGATTATTATGAATTATAATTATGAGATTTAGCGGTATTAAGCTCCCCATCAAGAGCCAGCAGAATGCGGAAGACTGTCCATTATGCCGGTAGAAATTTCCTATCTTGCGGCTTTTATTGCCGGTTTACTTGGTGGTGTCCACTGTCTGAGCATGTGCGGAGGCATTGTCGGCGCCCTGACCTTTGGTATTAATCCGGCCGCCGGAAACAATGCTAATTCCACTCTCCAGCCGCCTCAGCCACCTAAAAACATTTACCCCTATCTGCTGGCCTATAATGGCGGACGCCTGTTCAGCTATACCCTGGCCGGTGTACTGGTAGGCGGTATCAGCATGATGGCAGCTAATCTGCCGCTGCTGAATAATATCCAGTTCGGCCTGCAGATTTTTGCGGCTCTGTTTATGATTGCTCTGGGTTTGTATATTGGCGGCTGGTGGGTGGGGCTGCGTAATATTGAACGGGCCGGGGGGGTGATCTGGAAACGTATAGAACCCATAAGCCGGCGTTTTATCCCGGTAAAATCCCCTTTTCAGGCGCTTATTCTGGGTTCCTTATGGGGCTGGCTGCCCTGTGGTCTGGTTTATACAATTTTATTCTGGTCCATATCCACCGGCAGTGCTATTAAAGGTGGTCTGCTGATGCTCAGCTTTGGCCTGGGTACACTGCCCATGTTGCTTGCAATGGGTGTCTTTGCCGCAAGCCTGACCAACTTTATCCGTAAAAAGTGGGTTCGTTCTCTGGCCGGTATTATTATTATTGCCTTTGGCCTGTTTTCCTTATTTAATATCAGTTTAAGGATGCAGACCTGAGGCGAAATTAAAACTTCTTACTGAACTTAATGGTATATTTTTCCTGGCCGTGTTCAGGTTTTATACGAATAGTAAAGTTAACCTGTTCATGACTCTGCACACCAACCTGGGCAATATAATACACCGCCTTACCTTCCTTTATTTCCTTAAAGTCCAGTTTACGGGTCTGTCCCATCAGGTTTTTTAATTCACCATTGACATCAGACTTAACACCAATAGGAATACCCGCACCTTTTTTCATTACCGAAATATTGACCAGCGCATAGTTTTTACTGCGCTTAAGACCGTATTGCTTGGTCATTTCAGGGGGCAGTGAGTCGGTAGGAAAAGCATTATAATACACAATATGCTCGTTATATTCTTTGGCATTTTCTGCCAGAGAGATGCTGCTTAGAAAAGCAGAAAGAATTAAAACCAGAATGGAAGTACGTGTTATTGTTGTTATATTCATACAGCCTCCTTAAGGATTATCAGGTATGTAATATAAGAGTAGGGGTTATTCCGGTTTTATACAATGAGTAGTTTCCAGTATTAAAACAGGGTAACTATGCATGGAGGATCCGGCCTGACAGAACGCCTGGCCGAATTTAACAAAACGATTATCGATCAAGCCTTGGCAGCACGTCCTGCACGTTTACGCTCATTTTCAGTCAGTAAGCGTTTACGGATACGAATACTCTCTGGTGTTACTTCCACCAGCTCATCCTCATCAATAAATTCCAGAGCCTGTTCCAGAGTCATGGTGATGGGTGTAGTCAGAGTAACCGCTTCATCGGTGCCGGAGGCACGGACATTGGTCAGCTGTTTGGCTTTTAGAGGATTAACGACCAGGTCATTACTGCGTGAATGAATGCCGATAATCATACCTTCATAAACATCCACCCCGTGACCGATAAACATTCTGCCGCGCTCCTGCAGATTAAACAGAGCAAAGCCCACTGAGGTACCCTGGGCATTGGAGATCAGTACACCATTATTACGTTTGGCAAACTCACCGGCAATCATGGGGCCGTAATGATCAAAATTATGATAGAACAGGCCGCTGCCCGAAGTGGCCGTCATAAATTCAGTCTGAAAACCAATCAGGCCGCGGGAAGGGACAATATATTCCAGTCTGACCCGGCCTTTACCATCGGGTACCATGTTTTTGAGTTCGCCTTTACGCTCACCCATTTTTTCCATAATGGTACCCTGATGCTGATCTTCCACATCCAGCATAACCTCTTCAAAAGGTTCGCTCATCACACCATCGATTTCCTTGGTAATGACTTCTGGACGGGAAACCCCCAGCTCAAAGCCTTCACGACGCATATTTTCAATCAGTACACCCAGGTGCAGTTCACCACGACCGGAAACCCGGAACTTGTCCGGATCATCGGTCTGTTCTACCCGTAAGGCCACATTATGCAGCAGTTCTTTTTCCAGACGCTCCTTGATCTGACGGGAGGTAACAAACTTGCCTTCACGCCCGGCAAAGGGTGAATTATTCACCTGGAAAGTCATGGTGACGGTGGGTTCATCCACAGTCAGCGCCGGCAGAGCTTCCACGGCATTAGGATCACACAGGGTATCGGAAATATTCAGTCCATCAATACCACAAAAGGCGATAATATCACCGGCCTGTGCTTCAGGCACTTCAATGCGTTCCAGACCTTTAAAACCAAAAACCTTCAGGACACGGCCTTTACGCTCATTGCCTTCACGGTCCACAATGACGACCTGGGCATTAGACTTAACCGTACCTTTCTTAATTCTCCCGATACCAATAACACCCATATAACTATTATAATCCAGGCTGATCACCTGCATCTGAAAGGGAGCATCGATATCCACATCCGGTGGAGACACTTTTGCCACAATGGTTTCAAACAGAGGTGTCATATCCCCTTCACGCACATCATCTTCTAAAGAGGCATAGCCGTTAATGGCTGAGGCATAAACCACCGGGAAATCCAGCTGATCATCGGTACCGCCCAGGCGGTCGAACAAATCAAAAGTCTGGTCTATCACCCAGTCAGGACGGGCGCCGTCACGGTCTATTTTATTAACCACCACAATAGGATTCAGGCCCAGTTCAAAGGCCTTCTGGGTAACAAAACGGGTTTGCGGCATAGGACCTTCAACTGCATCTACCAGCAGGCAGACACAGTCGACCATAGAGAGTACCCGCTCCACTTCACCACCAAAATCAGCGTGTCCCGGTGTGTCCACAATATTAATATGATAACCATTCCATTCAATGGCAGTATTTTTGGACAGAATCGTGATACCACGTTCCTTTTCCAGATCATTGGAGTCCATCATGCGCTCCGATACTTCCTGGTGCTCACCAAAGGTACCGGATTGTTTAAGCAGTTCGTCGACTAAAGTGGTTTTACCATGATCGACGTGGGCAATAATGGCAATGTTTCTGATTTTACTAATATCTTTCACTGTGAAAGTCCAAAAATTAAGCTAAAGTTATAAATGGTGATAACAAAAAGCGGATAACAAATACTAATACCGGAAATTTCATATAAATTACCCGGGATTAAAAGAACTGACCATTATAACGGATTACTGTTGATAAATCAGATAATTATTCACTTTCAGAGTATTTTTAATAGAAATTAAAGATTTTTTTCAATAATCCGATACATTTTTTAAACGGGTTGACTAAAACCAATCAAATAAAAATCAAAGAAGCCTAAATTCCCGAACTCAGGACTGAACGATGACTACAACCGCAATGCAAACCAACCCTTTGCAATCTTCTGCCCAGCCGGTATCTTACAAACAATCCGCTGATGGCTCTCCATGCGCTGATGGCTCTCAATACGCCAATGGCTTAAGAGCATTTACTTTCTGGATTTCTAACACCCTCTATGCCATTGACATTGCCCGGGTACTGACCATCAGCCAGGATATGAGTAATATCCAGTCCTTACCTTCCCAGGCCAAAGGTCTGGTGGGTATGGTGGAATTTCAGGGCAGTGCGGTTCCAGTGCTGGATTTTGCTAATTTACTGGGCTTTAATTCCGGGGTGGAAAAAAATGCCCAGCTTATCCAGCTGCTTAATGAACGGGAAAAAGATCACGTTGAATGGGTATCCGCCCTGGAAGATTCTCTGCTTAATGACACACCTTTTGTAAAAGCTAAAGATCCCCATAAGTGCGCATTTGGGCAATGGTATGATGCGTTTAAATCCCGTGATGAAACATTAATGGAAGTTCTGGCAGAATTTGATAAACCGCACAAACAGATCCATGCCATGGCAGACAAACTGCTGGATATGAAAAAGGACGGCGATCTGGATCACGCCTTAAGAATATTGCGCTCTGAACGCAATGTCACCCTTAAACGCCTGATGAAACGCTTTGAACAGGCTCGAACTCACTTAAAGGAATCCTCCCGCCAGGTATTATTATACGTCACTGAAGACGGCATCTCGCCCACTGTAGCGCTGCGGATTGATGATATTAATGACGTAGTAGATTTTAAGCCGGAACAGTTTAAGCCTATGGATCGGATTAATTCTATTTTAAATGATGAAGCGGCGGAGTTAATAGTGGCTTATTTAAAACAGACTGATCAGGCCGACTGTCTGCTGATTGATGCGACCAATTTGATTAAACTGGCGCAGAATTAAACTTAAGAAGTCTTAATGGGTTTTAACTTTTACTTTAAACACCACACCTTCCACTCCGGTTACTTCCACCTGAGTGCCCACAGGGGCATCTTCTCCGTGTACTTTCCAGATGGAGTCATCCACCTTGATTTTACCCATACCATTAACAATTGGTTCCACCAGGTTAAACGTCCGGCCAATATATTGTTCAGCCCGGCGGTTTAAATGCAGATCATTTGATTCAGTTTTGAAGCGTGTCTGAGCCCAGCGCCAGAAAATAATACTGGCAACGGATAACAGGGCAAATAAAGTCATCTGGATCTGCCAGGATAAATCCGGCTGTGCCAGCATCACCAGCCCAACGATTCCTGCCGCAATACCCAGCCACATCAGAAAAACACCCGGGCTTAACATCTCCAGAATAATAAGGATTAAGGCAAAGGTCAGCCAGTGCCAGAATTCCAGGTGGCTAATAAAGGGTTCCATTTTAATAGTCTCTCTAAAACAAATTTACGCTTAGCAATATTCAGTTCCTCCTCCCTTTGGGAGAAGATCAGGATGAGGGCATTTTTAAATTATATTTTTATCCTTCACTCT
>JALVDE010000494.1 GCA_027009375.1 Gammaproteobacteria bacterium | reverse complement strand
CAGAGCTTCCTGGCCATTGTTGGCCAGGCTTACCTCACAACCAAAATAGTTCAGACTACCAATAGCCACTTCCTGATTCACCAGATTATCTTCTGCTAACAGGACTCTGGCATTACAATGTGCATTTTCTAACTGTGTTTTTCCTTCACTGGCATTAAATTTCTGCTGTTCTGCTTCATTGGCTTCTCCCAGCCAGACCGAAAACCAGAACGTTGAGCCAAGCCCCAGTTTGCTCTTTACACCAATAGTACCCCCCATCATTTCACATAACTTTTTGGCAATAGCCAGTCCCAGCCCGGTACCACTATGAAACCAGTGCTGATCATGATGTGCCTGAAAAAAAGCATCAAAAAGATGTGCCTGCTTTTCTTCAGAAATCCCGCTGCCGTTATCTTCTACTTCAAAGTACAGCTGAATATTGCCTTTCTTTATTTCTTGCAGTCGACAGTTAATCGAAATTCTGCCATTTGGGGTAAACTTAATGGCATTGCCTAACAGGTTATACAGGATCTGGTTTAAACGACTGGAATCCCCTATAACAATATCAGGAACATCATCAGCAATATGACTATTAAAAATAATACCGGATTCCTGAAGCCGTTCTGTAAATAAATTACCCAGTTCTTCAATAAGCTTATACAAACTAAAGGGCTCGATATGTAAATGCAGCTTATCCGCTTCAATTTTGGAGAAGTCCAGAATATCATTAATAATGGTTAATAATGTTTTTCCTGAATTTTGAATGGTTTGTGTATAATGCAGCTGGGTTTTATTCAGCCGGGTCTGCATCAATAAATTAACCATCCCCAGGACACCATTCATGGGCGTTCTGATCTCATGGCTCATAGACGCCAGAAAGTTTGATTTTGCCCGGTTAGCCTGTTCTGCAATTGTGTTTGCTTCCTGTAATTTATCCAGAGTCTGGGCCAGAGTCCTGTCGCGCTGAAATATCTGCTCCAGCATCATATTAAATCCATCCGTTAATTCACCCAGCTCATCATTATTATATTTTTCTGCTTTAAGCCGATAATCTCCGTTTTCTGTTACCTCCTTAATGGTTGAATTAAGTCGGCTGATAGGTTCCAGGATATAATTCTGCAGCCAGCTGATTAATAAAAACCCCAGGAAAGAAACCACAATCAATGTTAAAACGATAACCATACCCTGCCATTTCAGAGTATCATGCATTTGTGTCAGATCACTGTAAATTCTGATTTTACCTAGCTTGCGGCCTCTTACTATAATCATTTGTTCCAGAACAAAATAGTCATCAAGAAAAGCATATCGCTCATTACCGGATTTCTTCTGTGAATCCTTCCAGGGGACATTTTTTGTATTTTGTATTTTTTTAAGAATGGTTAAATGCGGCTTCTGTTTGCTTTCATAGCGTGCAAACAAACGACCATCAGGCAGAATAATTTCAGACAGGATATTCTGTTTTTTTTCTGCCAGTGCCTGCAGGTTTTCCCTGGCAGAATCTTCATCTTTAAACATAATAGCGGCCTGAGAATTTAAGCCTGTAATTCTGGCCAGTGAAGACACCGAATCAATCAGAATATTTTGATTCATATTATATTGAGTAATAAAAAAACTCAGAGCAGCCAGGCCCACAACGACCAGGCTGGTAAACATACTGATAGCAATAATCTTCTGTTTAATGGGTAAATACCGAACTGGATTAAGAAACATTTTAGTGTACCTTTGACAGGCGTAATAATTTAGAACTGATGTTTAACTGTCCCTGTTTTACATTTTCTAAGTCAATTTCAATTACAACATGGTTTTTGTCGTAGTCCAGGTTAATCATCCCTCCTTTTTTAAGAAAGTCAGGATCCTCACCAACGGTTAAAACATGTTGTCTGGCTAATATTTCTAAAGTAGATTCAGTTTGATATTTATCAGCCGCCCCAAAAAAAACTATGTGACAGCCATGCATTTCTTCATCGGATTCAAGCTCTCTTACAATCAGTTTTCGGTTTTGATAATACTCATCTTTAAGCACTGATCGTAAGTTTTTAAAAACCCGGAGATTTCCTGAAACACAATAAATAACCGGTGAATTTTTATGCTTAAATATCTGACTCGGCCATTCCACATAATTTACAAAATTAAACAGGAACAACGATTTTAGAGCGTGGATATTTGAACTATAAAGTACATTGGAAAAACACAATAGCATAACCAGACAGTTAATTACTATTAACTGTCTTACACCCGCATACCATCTGATTCTACTGCTATCAGATGTATTTTTTCGCAGACGACCCATTAGCTTGATGATAGTGTTCACTTAAATACGTTTATGAGTGACAGAAGTGTCTATACATTAAAATTTCCATACCGCTCTGGCATAAAAACCTCTGGGTACTTCTGTACTTTCTATCATTCTCAGTTCATCTCTGTATTCCTTTTGACTACTATCAAAAATATTCTGCCCTACCAGGGATAATGTCAGTTTTTTATTAACCAGCCAGGCCAGGCGAGCATCCAGTGTCCAGTAATCAGCTATGTTTCCGCTGGCATAAACATCATCTGTATAACGCAGCCAGAGATCGGTTTCCCAGTTAGTGGCGGGATCATAATCAAGCCTTACACTGAGTTGCTGTTTTGGACTGCTCTTCTCCGCTGCATCAAGGGATATATCAGTACTGCCATAATCCTTTTTCAGATCCATTTCAAGGTAACTATACGCCATTTGTAAACGTGCGTTTTTTGTCCATCGCCAGTCTACCGCAATTTCAGTCCCCCAGGAGTGCCCCTTACCTTTATTATCAAAATAATAAAGTTGCTCCAGATAGGCCGGTAAGTGAGAATAATTTAACTGTCTGGCTTCAATGGTTCGTAAGTCTGAATAGTCGTTATAAAATCCACTGATATCAAATGAAAATTGATCCGCCACATGGAAACGATAACCCACTTCGTAGGCAATTAATGATTCCGATTTCTGCTTTGGATTGCCAATACCGGTGATTAGGACAGGAACAGGCAGGGCGGGAGGATTTGCGGGCACATATTCCTGATGCCCCAACAGCGATGTTTCTGCTCGCGATGGGGTTCTGGATGCTTTTGAAACAGCCATCCATAATGCATGTTTATCCTTTGGTTGCCATAGTAAGCGTGCTGATGGCTGAATTTCTGTATTGGTGTATTCATTATCTTCAAATTTGCTGCCAATGGTAAAAAGCCAGCGTTCATTTATCTGTATTTCATCCTGAATAAAAGCATTGTAGTTTTCCTGGGTTTCTTTTTCAGGAATATAGTTAAGATAATTGGGAACGCCATTGATATCATCTTTATTTCTACGATAACCCACTCCCATTGTTAACTTGTGCTGACCCATTGGGGCAAAATGATATTGAAAGTCCAGGTCAATGGTATGCCGCTTATCATCGGTTTCATCTCTGTTTTGATAATCATAATAGATCTGCAATATGGTCTGATCAGCATTGTCCAGGCTGTGTTTCCAGCGTGCCAGAATATTTCCCCCCTGATCATCCAGGGTTTGCGGGTACTGTTTCTGCCCCAGCAGCGGATCAGGATACAGGGTGGTTTCTGATGCCCGATTTTTATAGACATCCCCCTGTACGGTAAAGTCATCATCCGCAGTCAGCAGGCCGTCAACCCTGAATCCCATTCGGCGACTTTTCCAGTCGTCATTAGCCTTATTGGTACGGGTATCAGAAAATTTATTGTTTTTTCTGAATTTGGCATACACCCGGTAATCTATATCGTTATTTATGGCTCCGCCGTGACGCAAACCTATTCTTGCCGCCTTGGGATCTCCGGCACTGACACTTAACAGGTTACCCTGTGTGTCCTCAGCTGAACGGGTAATTATATTAATAACACCATTGACCGCATTGGCCCCCCAAACAGATGCGCCGGGTCCTCGAACGACTTCAATCCGCTCTACATCTTCCAGCAAAGTATCCTGTGCATTCCAGTAAACCCCGGAAAACTGAGGTGAATATACCGCCCGCCCATCTATTAGGACCAGTAGTTTATTTGCAAAACGGCCATTAAATCCTCTGGAACTGACTGCCCAGTGACTACCATCTATCTGCGCTACATTTATACCGGGCACCATCCTCAGTAATTCCGGTATATCGGTAGCTGAGGAACGGCGAATGTCTTCACTGGTAATAACAAATACGGCAGCCGCTGTTTTTTCAATGGATTGAGGTGTTCTTGAAGCAATAGAGACTTCCATATTGGCCAGCTGTTCAAGACTCATGGCTTTTAGCTCTTTAATATCATCTGCCTGTACACTGCTGCTAATTATTAGTAAACAACATTGAGCAACACTTATAGCAAGCTGCTGTTTATAGCGATTTATTATAGTAAAGCTTTTTAAGGCCATAACTTAAACTCCATACAATATAATTTTCTGTCATTTCATGATGAAACATTTAACACCTCTTAAAACATGCAAATATTATAATTTATTAATACTTTCATGTTAAAAAAACAGTCCTGCTAATACATTAGCTCTCTACTATCGCTATTAATGTGATCATCATATTTATTTTTTATCTCAATAATTCTGGCTGATATTTCAATGAATTTTTTTACCATTTCAGGATCAAAAAGCGTTCCGGCACCCTCTTCAATCATTTTGAACGCTCTGTCAACTGACCATGCCTGTTTATAAGGGCGTACAGTTGTCAGGGCATCAAACACATCAGTAATAGCACAGATACGTCCAAACACAGGAATTTTCTCACCTGCAAGACCATTGGGATAGCCACTGCCATTCCAGCGTTCATGGTGAGTTAAAGCAATGATATGAGCCGCTTCCATAACAGGTGAGTGATTTTTTGACAGCAGTTCTGCACCAATAATAGTGTGTTTCTGCATCTCCTGATATTCTGCTTTGGTCAAACGTCCGGGCTTTAACAAAATAGCATCCGCAATGCCTATTTTACCCAGATCATGCATGGGAGAGGCTTCAAGGATCAGGCTGCACATTTCTTCACTAAGGCCCATGGCTTTACTCAGTTCAAAGGAGTAATGACTCATACGGATTAAATGACTGCCTGTTTCCATATCTTTATATTCGGCAGCTTTAGTAAGCCTCTGAATAATTTCAAACTGACTATTGACCAGTTCCTGCTCACGCATTACCAGGGTTTGTGCTATATTGGCTGTGCGTAATAAATAATTGACCTTATGCCCTAACAGGGTCCAGTTGACCGGCTTGGTTAAAAAATCAGTAGCCCCATCCCGATAGGCCTGATTAATGGAATCCACATTATCCAGTGCTGTTAACATGAGTATGGGTATATGTTCGCCGGCAGATGAACCCCGGATCCTACGGCAGGTCTCAAAGCCATCCATTTCCGGCATAATAACGTCCAGAATCACCAGGTCAGGTTTGTTTTGTTGATATAATTCAAAAGCCTGATTGCCGTTTTCGGCTTCTTCAACCATAAAACCGGCCCCTTCTAAAGCAGCGGACATGGGCAAACGCTGCATATAATCATCATCTGCAATCAGTACCAGCGGTTTCTGGGTTTTGTGAAAATGTTTACGATTATTTTTCTGCTGCAATCCTTTCAGATGCTGTAAGGGATCATCAATTTCATAAGTTTTAACACAGTTTCTACCTGCCGCTTTAGCACGATAAAGAACAATATCCGCTCGTTTTAGTAAATTATCAGCCCTGTCACCCGCCTGGCATTCCACTACAGCAAAGCTGCAGGTAATATGCCCAACCGTATTATATTCTGTTTGTTCTATTTGCTGGCGCAAATGCTCCGCAGTAAGACGACCTTCATCCAGAGAACAGTTAT
The DNA here is from genome assembly GCA_027009375.1 of Gammaproteobacteria bacterium. GTDB lineage: Bacteria > Pseudomonadota > Gammaproteobacteria > GRL18 > GRL18 > JANELJ01. The sequence goes on along the minus strand of JALVDE010000494.1, from coordinate 1,092 downwards.
TGAGCAGGACAACAAATTCTTCACCTCCCCAACGAGCAAAAAAATCTCTTTTTCTAATATGTTTACTAACTGTTCTGACCATTTCCTGCAAAATAACATCACCCACATCATGCCCGTAATCATCATTAACACTTTTAAAATGGTCAATATCAAAAAAAATCAGAACAAACTCTTCTCCCTGTAACCTGAACCGATCAATATAACGTTCAATAACCTGCTCAAACATGGCCCGATTAGCAATGCCCGTCAATAAGTCCGTCGTAGCGGACTGTTCCAGACGCATGTTTTCATCAACCAGGCGGGTAATATTGGTCAGTGAGAAAATATAATAGTCTGAATCCTTCCTGTGATTCATAGATACCATAAATGAAGATCGGGCAATATCGGTATCCTGTTTACCTGAGGCGGGCCTGAAGCGCAAAATATGCTGAGAGTCACGATTATCAAAAAAATACTGCAGAAACATCTGTCGCGACTGGATATTATTATCGTGCTCATCAATGGCCTGAATATAATCTAACAGGCAAAAATCAGAATAATCCCCCGGTTCTGCAGGCTGGTAACCAATAAAGTCGAGCATACTCTGATTAATGTATTCAACCCTGTTGGCAGATAAAATTAACATTAAACTCGGATTTGAGTCTGTCAGTATCTGAAAGTTATCAGCCCCCTGTTTTAATTCTTTACAGACCTGTATTTTATGTGCAACACGGTAGAAACTTTCCAGTATCTGATTGATATCAAAGGGTTTAACAATATAACCGTCAATACCCGCTGTAATGACGTTTAATAAAACCTGAGGCTCAGAAAATGTCCCACTGAGTAAAACTGACTGTACAGGATTGAGTTCTTTTATCACTTCAAGCAGATGCAAAGTAAAAGATTCAGAAACTCGGCTCTCAATAATCACCAGTTCAGGCAGGTTGTGCTGATAAACAGACAGACATTCATCAGGCGTGCTGATAATTACTTCATCAACATATTGTTGTATAAGATCCTGAAATTCTTCACCATCCTTCAGGTTATTTCCAATATACAAAACGTTTATACTTTTTAACATGGTGTATTTTTCAAACTTTTTTCTGACTCAAT
>JALVDE010000493.1 GCA_027009375.1 Gammaproteobacteria bacterium | reverse complement strand
ATGCGGTACCGCAGGAGGGCATTAATGAATGCCTGGTACGTTATGCTAAAGAAGGCAAACGGGTACTGCGTCTTAAGGGCGGCGATCCCTTTATCTTCGGACGTGGTGGGGAAGAAATTGAAACGCTGAAAGAAAACAATGTGATATTTCAGGTGGTTCCCGGTATTACCGCAGCGGCCGGTTGTGCCAGTTATGCCGGTATTCCGCTGACCCATCGTGATTATGCTCAGTCCTGTGTGTTTGTAACCGGGCATTTAAAAGACGGTACTGTCAATCTGAACTGGAAAGCTCTGGCCCATCCTAACCAGACCATTGTCTTTTATATGGGTTTACAGGCGGTGAATGTGATCCATAAGGAGCTGGTGGCGCATGGTTTAAAAGATGAAACACCTGCGGCCCTGGTTGAACAGGGGACTACTGAAAACCAGCGTGTCCATGTCGGTACACTGGCCACTCTAGCGGATATAGTGGAACGGGAAAAAGTAAAAGCTCCTACACTGATCATTGTCGGTGATGTAGTAACCTTACATGATAAATTGAAATGGTTTAATCCGAATTCAGAACGCACTTCATCGTTTCAAAGTGCTCGTGGCCGTCGGGATTAGGTAAAAGAACAGATAAAGAAATCAGACAAAGAAAATACTTAACACCAGATAAAGCGAAAGCATGAGCCCGGTAAATGCAATACCGATGGTACTCATAAATAGATAAACCTGTTTCATACGGGCTTCCTTTAATCTGATCAGTTTTTTCTTATTCGTTTTCTAAACTATAAAATGATTAAGCTATGAAGTCTGCAAGACAAGTCTGATCCTTTTGTAGGAATGATTTTATTATCTGTAGGATTCAACCTGAATAAATCAGTTGAACAAAACGCTATACACTTACAATGTATGAATACAAAAGTTAATAATTAAGTTAATAAAAATTTAATTAAAAGTTAATACGAAAAAGGTAAACACAATGGATTTTAATTCCCTCACTAAAGAACAGCAGGTTATGGTCGCCATGCGTAAAACCCTGGCCAATATTGTTAAAGATACTACACCTTCCGATCCGGCTCTGGTTCATCCCTTAAGTAAAGATACTGTGGAAGATATTCGCGCCTGCTTTGCACTGATTTCAGCCAGGGAAAGAGAATTAATGGAAGAACTGGGCATAGAAAATAAAGCCCGTCCGTTTTTTACGGATGAAGTAAAACCAGCCGAAGTGGTAAAATTTAAAAAGAAATAATGAGCATGAAGTTCCTTCTCCCCTTGGGAGAAGGTCAGAATGAGGGGCTTTTAAAGCTGTATTTTATTATTTAACGGTTATTTATCTGAACGCTTACGCTTTGAACGGCGTTTTCGTTCAGGCAGTTTAAAATTGATAATGGATTTGACCACTTCATTATAAGGAATTTTGTCCAGACTCTGGTATTTAGTCACTGTTTTATTAATCGTGCCGTGTACATTCTCAATAGGCGCACGTTCCTGAGCCTGCTCACCGAAACGGGCATCCTCATCACTTAAAATGGTGGTATCGGCCAGATTCTCATCGGCCAGTAACTGCTGCAGACCGTAAATTCCACCCACCTGTACTTTAATTTCCTTAGCATGGGGCAGAGGGCCGTTGGCCTGAGTGATCTGCAGGGCAAAGCGGGCATTGGCACGAAGGTTGTCCAGTAATCTTCGGCACTGCTGCTGGGCTACGGCATCTTTACAGGCAAAGGCTTCCCGTTCTGCAAGCAATAACTTTTCAGCCTGTTCACACTGGCCGTAACGCAGTAACAGCAGTTTTTCAAAGTAACAGCGGGTCGGGTTCATTTCCCGATACGCTGACCGGTACTGCTCCTCGTCCATTACTTCTCCCATTCCTTAAGAATAGGCTGTTCTCTGTGTTCACCGAGCTTTTCTTCAGCATCCAGGGGATTGTCCGCAAAAATAACCTTGAAGGTATCCTGTGGATCATTGTCAGGGTTCATACGCTGCTCCCTGGCGTAATTGCGAGCTTCCTTATAAGTCTCAAATTCATCCAGCATTTCCATGGGCTTAACCAGGTTAGCAACAGTGGGTGAAATTTTGTAAACGAAATAAGAGGCCATAAATAAAAATCCTTAAATAAGCAATCAGATGCTGTATTTTAACATGTTGTGTGGGTACGAACTATTTATTACCAATAATGAAATAATAAAAACAGAACCCGTAAAAGAAAGTGAATTATCCGTCCATAACTGGATAAGAACCTGTCGGAACTTGAGGAGGAAAGGTACTTTTAACTCTAAATAAATCAGTTGAACCTACTGCGAATGTCCATAGCACTGAATCTACAAGGCTTTCCAGAACATTTTGACTTCACCCGTAGGGTGGCTACGCCCCGAAGGAAGTGCCCTTGGGGTACGAATAAAGCCAAAATAACCTGTAAATCCTTGTATCTTCAGCACTCTGATCATTCTCGCTACGATTCAACTGATTTTTTTAGGATTATCTGCACTTTTTATTTATACTTTTACACTGCTTTTTTTAACAGGTAATAGCGTTATACTTATACTTTATAGACGCTTTTTTTCAATTGCGCTATTTTTAACCAGTTTTTTTTAAAAAATTGCAATTATTTCAATACGGCAAATTATGAGTAAATCACAAAAATCCTCATCTGAACAAAATGAGGTAGTCCGTCTGGACAAGTGGCTCTGGGCTGCACGTTTTTATAAAACCCGCTCACTGGCCACCGAAGCAATTAAAGGCGGCAAGGTACATTTAAACAACCAGAGGGTTAAACCCAGCCATCATGCTGAAGTGGGTCATACTGTACGCATAAAGAAAGAATCCATTGAACAGACGGTGATCATTAAACAACTGTCGGCCAAACGCGGCCCGGCCAAAGTCGCACAGACACTTTATGAAGAAACCCAGGAGAGTATTGAACGCAGAGAAAAGCAGCTGCAGGAACGCAAGGCCATGATGGCCGGCATGCCGCAGTTTCAGTCACGACGTCCCAGTAAAAAGGAGCGCAGGAAGATTATTCAGTTTAAACAGGAGAATAATTAATACCTGTCCATTTCAGTACAGGTTCCTTCTCCCTTTGGGAGAGGGTTAGGATGAGGGGCTTTTATATAATATATTTATAATTGTTTTTTAAGTTTATTGGCTTTAAACAGGGCATCCTGCCGTTCCAGTTCCTGCATTTCCCAATTGCTGAAACCCGCTTTTATACGTGCTTCCCGGTTAAAGGGTCCTTTGGGGGTGGAGCGCAGGTATTGTTTGATCAGTTTAAAAAACATGGTATCAGCATCCACCTGCTGCTGTTCACAGCAATAGCGGAACCAGCAGGAGCCGGCATTCACATGCCCGATTTCATCATTGGCAATAATGATCAGCGAATCGGCTGTGGCTTTATCGCCAATAGCCCGAAATTTTTCCACCGAAAAAGGTACGACATCCAGAGCCCGCGCTTCCAGTACCCTATGTACTATAGCCATGCGAGCCATTAAATCATCTGCCGTGGTAACCGCCATCTGCCATAATTCATTATGTGCTGGAAAATCACCATAATCATAGCCCATGTCCCGCAAACTCTGACGCAGCATGTAAAAGTGCTGTGTTTCTTCTCTGGCGGTTTTTACCCAGTCAGCATAATATTCTTCGGGCATCTGGCGATAGCGATAAATACTGTCCCAGGCCAGGTTAACTGCCGTCATTTCAATATGAGCCAGAGCATGGATCAGTGCCGCACGCTGCTGAACAGACTTAAAGCCCCGGTTTTTTACCTTGCCTGCGGCCACCAGTTCAGGTTTGTCCAGTCGACCGGGCTGATTAAGCTGTAACACGGGCTCTAATGGTGTCTCACCCTCCTGCCACTGTAGCTGTCCGGCATCCCAGGCTGATGCAATTTCCAGACTCAGCTGCATTTTTTCATCCGGATCAGCCGTTAAAAAACAGCTTTTGGCTTCCTGGTAAAGGTTCCTCATTCACAGACCTGTTAGACATAAATTAAAAAACCAAGTTTACCACTGAACACACCGGGTAGATAGCGGGCATACAGGCTACACTATTCAGAATCTGAATGTTTTAGAACCGACTATATTAAGCCTGCAGGATACAGTAAAATTGGCATACCGGTCGGACTGCCGGTAATACCCTGACTATAATCAATAAATTCCATTTTCTGGAGAATATATGTTTGATGTAAATGAATACTTTGACGGCAAGGTGAAATCACTGTCTTTTACTGACGCTTCCGGTGATAAGGCCACTGTGGGTGTCATGGCTGCCGGAGAATATACTTTCGGCACTTCCAGTATTGAGCTGATGACTGTAACATCCGGTTCCATGCAGGTAAAACTGCCCGGTTCCGATAACTGGCAAAGCTTTACCGCCGGTGAAACCTTCCGTGTCGAAGCCAACCAGTCTTTTGATGTTAAAATGGACTCTGACACTTCCTATCTTTGTATTTATCAATAAAGTATCTCAGTCCCCCTTCCAAATAAGGGGGGAAGTAAAAGCTTAATACATGGAAGTAAACTAGCTATGGCTGTTCCTGCTGCATTGATTATTCCCGCCAGTTTACTACACTTAAAAAGCAATCCTTACATGGAGTAATTTATGCAATGAAATTGCAGACTAAAGTCTATATTATTACTGCAATTATTTTCCTGCTGCACTTTATGGTCAGTATCGCCATTGGCCAGCGGCAGATAAAGACAGAAGTACTGGCCAATATTAAAGACAATGCCCGCAATGTCCGTGGCGTTCTTATGGCCTATCGAAGTGTTTATCAGAAAATTTTTCTTAACCACCAGATTCAAATCAATGATACCACTCTGGAATTTCTGCCTGCCTATGCCATCAGTCGTATTTCCGATGAATTTACTCAATGGGTGGACAGCGGCCTGACCTTTAATACTGTTTCCGACCGTCCCAGAAACCCAAGAAATATGGCTGATGCCATTGAGCTAGAGGCTATGGACTATTTCCGAAAGCATAAGTCAGCTCAGGAACACTTTGTTCCCTTTACCAATAAAGACGGCGAACAGTTTTATCATTTTAGTCAGCCTATTTATATAGAACCCCGCTGCCTGAAATGCCATGGTGAAAGAAGCCAGGCACCGGAAAGCATTAAGAAACGCTATGATACCGCTTATAACTATAAACTGGGTGATTTACGGGGCTTAATGAGTATTAAGCTGCCTTCAAAAATCATACAACAACGCATTGAAGAGCTCTTTGAAAACAGTGTAAAAATACACCTGACTACATTTTTATTTTCCCTGATCCTGATCTCGGTTCTGATGAACAAAACCGTAATTTCCCGCATCCGCAGTCTGCAACGCAGTTCAGAACGTCTGGCTGCCGGGGACTACCAGGCCCGGATTGATATCGCCGGTAATGATGAATTAACTCAGGTGGGCCAGTCATTTAATAAAATGGCTCAGACCATTGCTCAAAGGGAACAGTCTCTGCTTAAACAGCAGGCGCTGTACCATGCCCTGGCTCAGACCAATAAAAGTATTATTCAGTTTAATGACAAACAAAAGTTATTTGAAAAAATATGCCAGATTGCCACGTCCCAGGTTCATTTAACCCTGGCATGGGTTGGCCTGGTCAATAACACTGAATCTAACCTGGACATTGTTGCCAGTTCAGGTAAAAGCAGGGACTGTCTGCACAAACTGGATTTTTCACTTAACCCGGATACCCTCAATCAGAGCAATCCTGCCAAACCTGCTGTCAAAGCTGTTCTGCATAAAAAAATTGTTATTATTAATGATTACCTTAATCACCCCGAAACCCGCCCCCAACATCAGGACGCACGGGACGAAAATATCCATGCCGTAGCCGCTCTGCCGGTATTCAGAAACCAGCAGGTTATTGGTGTTTTTTCAGTTTATTCGGATCAGGTTGATTTTTTCAGTAAGGATATTGTCAGCCTGCTGGAAGAAATGGTACGGGATATTGAATACGCTATCAGTTATTATGAATTACAGCAGCAGCACCATCACTCTCAGCAGCAGCTCGAACAGTACACAACTGAACTGGCCAAGGTCAATGAATCCATGAGCCTGTTGCTCGAATCGACCGGTGAAGGTATTTACGGTGTCGATATTAATGGCCTGTGCACATTTGCCAACCGTGCTGCACTTAAAATGTTTGGTTTTTCTCTGGAGGAACTTCTGGGCAATAAAATGCACATCCTGACACACCATTCACATAAGAACGGAACACCCTATCCCAACGAAGACTGTCCTGTTTACCAGGCATTTCGTACCAATATCCCCCAGCATATTGAAAACGAAGTATTCTGGCGCAAGGACGGCACCTTTTTCCCGGTTGAATATTCAGCTTATCCTATTGTCAACGATAAACAGGAAATAACCGGTTCGGTAACCATCTTTCGCGATGTAACCGAAACCCAGAGAATAAAAAACAAGATGAATTTTCTGGCCCGGCATGATTCACTCACCGGCCTGTTAAACCGTTATTCATTTGAACAGAAAATGTCTGAAGCACTGGAATCTGCTCAGAATGAAAAATCAGTCCATGTTGCCTGTTACCTGGACCTGGATCAGTTTAAACTGGTTAATGATACCTGCGGGCATCTGGCCGGTGATGAAATGCTCAAGCTGATTGCCCATCTGCTTAAGGACAATATCCGCAGACACGACACCCTGGCCCGTCTGGGTGGCGATGAATTTGGTCTGCTGCTGGAAGACTGTTCCCTGGAACGAGCTACAGAACTGGGTCAGAAGTTGTGCCTTGCGGTTAAGGATTTTCGCTTTCTGTGGGATGATAAAATATTCAGCATTGGTGTCAGTATCGGCATATCTGCAATTACTCAGGATAGCAAGTCAGTACAGCAGATCCTCAGTGATATTGATTCCGCCTGTTATATTGCCAAAGAAAAGGGGCGTAACCGGG
>JALVDE010000492.1 GCA_027009375.1 Gammaproteobacteria bacterium | reverse complement strand
TTTTAACCAGAATCCACCACAGCCCCAGAGATCCTGCAGCCAGGATCAGGCTGATAAAACGCCAGAATCCGGCCCGGCTTTTTTTACCCTGATAGGCCACTTTCTGCGGCTGATCAGTATTATACTGTTCAATACTGCTGTTCAGCTCTGACAGGTTTTCATCAATCCGCTTTTTATCGGCCAACCGTTGGTCATGCTCTGCGGTCAGTTTATCCAGAAGTTGCTCATCCAATTGTATAGCCTCAATTTCTTCTTCCAGCAGGCTGATACGATTGATCAGCTCTTCGGAGGCTGCTATGTCCTGCTCAATATCTTCCTGGATATTCTGCTCGCAGTATTCCATGGTAGCGATACCGGCCATGGTTTTAAGGGCATAACTGTGGGGATGGGGGGTAGTGATTTCTCTCTGAGCCAGGTAGAAGGACTCAATAAATTCATCAAATTCCACCGAAGTCAGCTCATACAGGGCTTCTTCAACCCGTTCAACACCCCGGGCAATGGCATTTTCTTCATTATAAACTTTATAAAGCTTGGCAGAGTGGTTACCGTCACAGTCCAGCATACGGGTAATAGCATACAGTTCAGGCTCGCTGGCATCTGCACTTTGATGGCTGAAGCGGATGGTCACTGAACAGTCACTGGCGCCCCAGCGTAATATCTTGTCCAGATCATCTTCATCAATCGAAAAAGTACGACCAAAAAGAGCAAAACAGATGGTTTCCCCGATGGTACTTTTGCCGGACTCGTTAAAGCCGCTGATGGCAATAATACCCTGTTCAGGCAGGTCGTTCAGCTCCAGGCTTTTGTATTTAAGTACATTTCTTGCACTGATACTTTGAATAATCATACCCAGCCCTCTTCTTCCAGTGTTTTTAGTTTTCGCAGGGTCAGCTCGACAGCCGCATCAAAAGCCTGCTCATCAAAATCTTCACCGGAATTCATACGGCGTTCTTTTTCTTCTTCACAAAACCGGGTGTACTCCTCAATGGTGGTACGCCGTTCGGTTATATTCAAAGGCTTGGGATGTTCACCTGCCGACATAGAAGCTCTCCTGGGTAAAAAGGTTTATCAGTAGCAGTTCATATCAGACAGTCCTGAACCGGTATACAGTCCTGAACCGGCATATAGTCCTGAACCGCTACAAATTATTAAACGCTAATATTACCATTGCTGGCTTTAAGAGTGAAAAAAAATCGGGTTTTTCTTGATCAATATCTATGCGGCTTAAATTCAATCAATAAACTGAGCACCTTCTCCTATCGGGAGAAGGTCAGTGTGAGGGAGGAAGAATTTAGTTAATTTTACGTTCATGACCGGCTTCTTTAAGTTTTTCCAGGTAGGTCTGCCACATTTTTTCCTGGTTTTTACCGTAATCATAAAGCAGTTCCCAGGAGAAGATACCGCTGTCATGACCATCGGTAAAGGTAATTTTAATGGCATAATTACCGACCGGCTCCAGTGACTCAATATTAACGTTTTCCTTGCCGACCTGCAGTTTTTCCTCGCCCGGGGCATGACCGCGCACTTCAGCAGAAGGGGAGTGGACTCTTAAAAACTCGCTGCTGAAAGCGAAACGGGAGCCGTCATCAAACGCAACTTCCAGTTCGCGGGATTTTTGATGAAAGTTAATCTCTGTTGGTGTAGGGGTATTGGTGGTTTCTGACATTCTTTGTTACCTTTGTTTACCTGACTAACATTAATCAGGTTAAATAATTTATAAAATATAGCGCGACAGATCTTCATTAATCGCCAGGTCGCCTAATTGTTTATCCACATAAGCACCGTCAATCACCAGCACTTCGTCACTGGTATCTGAAGCTTCAAAAGAAATGGATTCCAGCAGGCGTTCCATAATAGTATGCAGACGTCGGGCACCGATATTTTCGGTGGACTCATTAACGGTAAAGGCCACTTCAGCAATACGCTCAATAGCACTGTCTTCAAATTCCAGCTTCAGACCCTCAGTTTCCATTAAGGCCCGGTACTGCTCCGTCAGGGAGGCATCCGGTTCAACCAGAATCCGGCTGAAGTCCTTAACATCCAGAGCATTAAGCTCCACCCGAATAGGCAGACGGCCCTGCAGTTCAGGAATTAGATCCGACGGCTTACTCAGGTGAAAGGCGCCTGAGCAGATAAACAGAATATGATCGGTTTTAATCATACCGAACTTGGTGGAAACGGTGCTGCCTTCAACCAAAGGCAGCAGGTCACGCTGTACACCCTCACGGGAGACTTCCGGGCCGCGGCCTTCACTGCGAGTGGCAATTTTGTCAATTTCATCCAGAAATACTATGCCGTTCTGTTCCACATTGTTGACCGCCTGCTGTTTCACTTCTTCTTCATTAACCAGTTTGCCGGCTTCTTCCTCTGTCAGAACCTTCATGGCATCTTTAATGGCCATTTTACTGCGTTTGGTTTTTCCGCCACCGCCCAGATTCTGGAACATACCCTGTAACTGGCTGGTCATTTCCTCCATACCGGGAGGTGCCATAATTTCAACACCAACACTGGGAGCCTTCAGATCCACTTCAATTTCTTTTTCATCCAGCTTGCCTTCCCGCAGCATTTTACGGAACTTCTGGCGAGTCGCATTTTCACTGTCTGTAGGCGGCGTGGCATCGGCACTCCATTCATCGGCACCTCGTGCCGGGGGCAATAAAATATCCAGTACCCGGTCTTCAGCCGCATCCTGAGCCCGATGCTGAACCCTGGCGGTAGCCTGTTCACGGGTCATTTTAATGGAGACATCCACCAGGTCGCGGATAATCGACTCCACATCACGGCCTACATATCCTACTTCCGTAAACTTGGTGGCTTCAATTTTAATAAAGGGGGCATTGGCCAGACGGGCCAGACGGCGGGCTATTTCGGTTTTGCCTACCCCTGTCGGACCTATCATTAAAATATTCTTGGGGGTAATTTCACTGCGCAGGGGTTCATCCACCTGGCTTCTGCGCCAGCGGTTACGCAGGGCAATAGCCACCGCACGCTTGGCATCGGCCTGACCGATAATGTGTTTATCCAGTTCCTGTACAATTTCTCTGGGTGTCATCTGAGACATTGATTCTTTCTGCTCCTGCTTAATGCTTATCTGGCAATCACCAGGGTTAATTACTGGTCTAAATCCAGTGTTTCAATGGTTTGATTGTGGTTGGTATAAATACAGATATCACCGGCTATGGTCAGACCTTTCTGCACAATTTCCCGTGCACTGAGCTCAGTATTATCCAGCAGTGCGCGTGCCGCTGACTGGGCATAAGGGCCGCCGGAGCCAATGGCTATCAGGCCTTCTTCCGGCTCAATAACATCACCATTTCCGGTAATAATCAGGGAGGCATCCTTATCGGCAACCGCCAGCAGTGCTTCAAGCTTTCTTAAAGACTGTTCTGTACGCCAGTCTTTCGCCAGTTCCACTGCTGAACGCACCAGCTGGCCGCGATGTTTCTCCAGTTTGGCCTCAAAACGCTCAAACAGGGTAAACGCATCGGCAGTACCGCCTGCAAACCCGGCAATCACCTTATCATGAAACAGCCGGCGCACCTTACGGGCATTGCCTTTCATAATGGTATTACCCAGGGAAACCTGTCCGTCACCGCCGATAACCACCTGGTTGCCCCGGCGTACAGAAAGAATCGTTGTACCTCTATATTGTTCCAAAATAACCTACCTGCGTTTTTAATTATTGTGAAATAAGGTTTACATATAATAAAATCAAGGCTTAACTATAATAATCTTAGATAAAAGATTACTCATTATGCGCTATTCTTCTGATAAGGAAAACCATGCGGAAAGTTAATTTTCCTTATGCCTACAAACTGGCCATCTCCATGATAGTGCTGATCGTTACCGGGATGCTGGCACTGGGCGCATTGATCATCCGGGATCAGAATCAGCTGCTTGAGAAGCAGATGTATTCCTATGCCGATATTCTTATCCGTCAGCTGGCCACCTCAGCAACCGAATCCTACCTCACTTCTGATACTCTGGATCTGGATGTACTGGTTAAAAACCTTTCACGACATACGGAAATTCAGGGCATTGCCTTTTATTCCGATGAAAAACAGCCCATCAGCAGTAAGGGAATTCTACCCTCCATAAACCGCTTTTCCGACATGGGTAAGCAGATATCATCATTGCAATGGGACAATAATCTTTCGTTTATGGGTCATGTCGTTTATGACAATGTGACCATTGGTTATGTGGTACTGACATTTGATCAAAGCCTGTTTACTCAGGCACGTATTAAAACCATGTACACCATTATCCTGACAACCGTAGTGCTGATTATTTTAACGATTTTATTTGCTTTTTTCCTGGGTAAACGCCTGTCCAGACCCATTGAAGAGCTGGTTACGGCCAGTGATGCCATTTCCCGGGGCAATTATAAGGTTCGTTTTGATGAACGGCGTAATGACGAGTTTGGTATTTTAATGGAGTCGCTCAATGTCATGGCGGACGGTCTGTTAAAAAAAGAATCGGTTGAAAAAGCCTTTTCCCGCTATGTTTCTCCTCAGGTTGCCCAGGAAGTACTGAACAACCTGGAGAGCATTAACCTGGGCGGACAGCAGATTGATGCCAGTGTACTGTTTGTGGACATGATAGGCTTTACCGAAATGTCCAAAACCATGGAGCCGGGTAAACTGACCCAGATCCTTAATGAATATTTTTCCTATATCGCTCAGGCCGGCCAGATCTACAGCGGTCATGTTGATAAATATATCGGTGATTGCGTTATGCTGGTGTTTGGAGTGCCTGAGCAAAGTGAACACCACACCTTTCAGGCAATTTCCTGTGCTCTGTTAATTCAGCGGCTGATCACTACCCTGAATATACAGCGTGATAAGGCTGGTCAACCGATTATTAATTTTCACATTGCCGTAAATAGTGGTTTAATGCTGGCAGGAAATATGGGATCTCAGCAACGTATGGAATATACTGTGATTGGTGATGCAGTTAATCTGGCTTCACGAATTGCCAGTTGCGCTCATAATAATGAAGTGATTATACCGGATACTATGCTGAAACGTCAGGGGATAAGAGAGCAGTTCACCTTCCGGAAAAAAGACTGTATGAACCTGCGCGGCCATGAAGAACCTGTGTCCCTTTATCAGGTAACCGGCTGCATTAATAAAGCCCAGAACCATTTAACAAAGAATATGGAAAAGTTGATTAATCATGATTTTAAAAAAAAATAACGCCTTACTGACTTATTTTTTCCTTATAATCCTGAGCTTTTCTCTCCTGACACTGTCCGGCTGCAGCACCTACATTGCCGCCAAACAGGATGATGTACTCACTCAGATAGATGTCTGGGCCACCGAGCAGGAATACGGCAAAGCCTTTGAAACCCTGAATTATGTAAAAAAAACACACCCCCAGTATAAAAGCCTGCAGCAACGAAAAAAATCCCTGCTCATTGAAGCCCAGGAATATGAACAGACTATTCACCAGAAAATAGTAAAGCTGATTGAACAGGACCATTGGGCAGAAGCCCTGGATCTGCTCGACACAGCAAAAGCCAAATACCCCAAAGGCAAGAACCTGGAAAAAACCCAGCAATTACTGCTTGATCGACAGGCTAACGAGCTGCAAAAACTGGCTC
>JALVDE010000491.1 GCA_027009375.1 Gammaproteobacteria bacterium | reverse complement strand
AATAGTTATGGTTGGACTCGGCTTTTTAATGGGCCCCACTCACCCACTGCCCTGGATCATGCTGGTTATTCTGATTGCCATTCCATTTATCCATAATAAGATGATTTCCAGTCAGTATATGGTTTGGAAAGATGAATACAGCGTTGGTATTGAAGCCATGGACAACGACCATAAAAAATTACTGAACCTGATTAATCAACTGCAGACAGCAGTAAACTATTACACAGGCAAGGAGTTTGAACAAAAAGCACTGGATGAGTTAATTGACTACACCAAAACCCATTTTGCCCGGGAAGAAAAGTTAATGGAAGAAAATGGCTACCCTGATCTTGAAGCCCATAAAAAACAGCATCAGCAATTTATTGAAAAGGTTAATCACCTGGTTGATGAATACCAGAAAGATTCTGATGTAACCATGGTGGATGCGCTTAACTTTCTGAAAAACTGGCTGGTTAAACATATTAATGGAACTGACAAGGAATACGGCAAAGTACTCAATGGAAAAGGGATCCACTAAATATGAGTAAGGGTATGGCAAGACTGGGCTGGATTTTGTTTTTTATAATGACGCTTATCACTGCGGTAATGGCCTGGAAGTTTATCTACGCCGGTAAAACGGAGCTTGCCGCAGACAACCGTAAGGCTCTGATTCTGGAAGATTTTGAAAAAGATTTTCTATTAGCAGAAATGCGCGGCTTTCTGAATTCTGTGCATCAGATTGTCGATGGCATAGAAAAAGATAATATGGAACAGATTACTAAAGTCGCCAAAGATTCCGGTTTCTCCGATGTAGCTAATGTACCCGCCAGTTTACGGGGTAAATTGCCCCTGGAAATGAAAAAAATGGGTTTTTCTGTGCACCGGGCCTTCGATCAAATGGCTCTGGATGCCAAACAGTTAGGAGATAAGGAGCATACCCTGTCCCAGCTTAATGAAATACTGGCAACCTGTACGGCCTGTCATGCTTTGTATCGGGTTAGGTAAGAGAAAGTGTTAAGTGTTTGGTAGCTTTTTGGGCTTTCATAAACCTTATTATACTGGATTAGTGGTCAGGTTGGCGTAGAGGATTGGGAGTTTCTGGGGGAGCTGTTCGGGTTTACGGATTATGGTGTAGCCATTATTACCGAAGATGTGGGGCAGGTATTCTCCGCCCTGATCATCAATGGTAATACAGAAGGTCTGCAGGCCCTGTGCTTTGGCTTCATGAATGGCTCTGCGGGTATCTTCAATGCCGTAACGACCTTCATATCGGTCCAGATCATTGGGCTTACCGTCCGTTAGAATCAATAATAAACGCTGCTGGGAATCCTGCTGTTCCAGTTTTGAGGCTGCATAACGAATAGCGGCCCCCATGCGGGTATAAAACCCCGGTTTAATGGCCTGAATTCTGGAACGCACCTGGCCATTATAAGATTCTGAAAAAGTTTTTAAGGTATTAAAACGGATATGTCCCCTATTACGGGAAGAAAAACCGTAAATGGCAAATTGATCCCCGGTATTTCTTAAGCTTTCACTAAACAGAAACAGGGAATCGCGGATCACATCAATAATACGGGCATCATTAGACAACCAGGTATCAGTAGAGAGGGAAAAATCCGCCAGCAGCAGGGTTGATAAATCACGCTCACTGGAGCGCAGCTGCTGATAC
>JALVDE010000490.1 GCA_027009375.1 Gammaproteobacteria bacterium | reverse complement strand
TATTTTCTTTGCCGATATCCGCTTCAAATTTTTTCCAGACCGGCTTCATGACTTCTGCCCATTGTTCAAGCTGCTGGTTAGTTAAAGAATGGACTTTGGTACGTCCGGAGGCAATGATAAACTGCTTGTCTTCTTCAGCTGCTTCCAGTGCCCAGCGGGTTTCCTTAGCGGTAACTTCCTTGATAATGGCGCTCAGTTCTTTCTGAATATCTTCGGGTAAACTGTCCCAGAACTCGGTGCTGGTCACCAGAACATATTCCAGAACGCCATGGTTGGATTCGGTAAAGTCACTCTGAACTTCATAAAACTTCTTAGTACGGATATTGGACCAGGTATTTTCCTGACCGTCTATAACACCGGTAGAAAGAGCATTATAAACTTCAGAGAAGGACATTTTCTGAGGATTGGCTTTAACGGCTTTGAACTGTGCTTCCAGAACATCAGAACTCATAATACGGAATTTTTCTCCGGCGGCATCATCAGGTACCAGCAATGGTTTATTGGCGGATAACTGCTTCATGCCGTTTAGCCAGTAGGCCAGTCCCTTGATGCCCTTATCTTCTGCAGCGCCTAATAAAGCCTGTCCCTGTGGGCTGTTGGTAAAACATTCAACGGAACTGGCATCCTTAAATAGAAAAGGCAGATCAAAGATCCCCCATTTTTTGGTGTATTTGCCAAACTTGGACAGTGAGGGGGCAGCCATCTGCACATCACCCAGCAGCAGAGCTTTTAGGACTTCTTTATCATTATAAAGCTGGGAATTAGGAAAAACCTCAACTCTGACTTTACCCTTAAGTCGTTGTTCCACCAGTTCTTTAAAATAATTGGCAGCCTTTCCTTTTGGTGTTTTTTCTGTGGTGACATGAGAGAATTTAATAACAATCTCTCTGGCCATAACGGATTGAGAGAAGACAGTTAAAGTTAAAATCAATATTGCAGCAATTCTAATTAACGGCATTGTTTATCCTTTTAGTTTATTATTAATGACTGTTTTTTTATGAGTGAATTAGCTCAGGGTATTTATACTATTTAATAAAAAATTTGTCTATGCAGATTAAGGTTTATGTCTTAAAAACCAGGTCTGTAAGAATTATATCGGTATACTGGGCGAGTATTATAACGGTATCCCGATGACCGTCCGCGATATTGATCACTCTGGTAAATGGGGTCTCTTCGCCCATAAGTATCCATCCATAATGAGTTATTAGCCCGCCGGCGAGCCTGATCCAGCTCTTTTCGGCTATAACGTCTTTCTGGTGAGGGGTATTTTCTTTCCAGATCATACCAGGCATCGCCAAAGCTTCGTTGTCCATCGGCTGAGACATTGGTCAGGGTGGACAGTACTATAGCAGTAATAGTCGTTAATAACAGGGTCTTCATAATTCGCTGCTCTTTCGAATAAGATTTTTAAGTACAGGGCTTATTTCCAAGCATAGTAAAAATAAGCCCTGTTGAACAGTTTAAACAGATATTTTTGAGAAGGCTGTTCAATTTTATTGCGACTCTGCTTCCTGTTTGTTTTTCTCTTGCTTTAATAGCGGTTTTTTATATTGCTTTAGCAGTTGTGAGTAATCCGGCCGGGTTCCTGTCCAGCGGTACTTAAAATTGCCTACCAGTCCGGAAAATGGGTTGGTTATGCCCCCAGCCAGTGTT
>JALVDE010000489.1 GCA_027009375.1 Gammaproteobacteria bacterium | reverse complement strand
TTAACTTCACAAGCGATACATTCAGTAGAAAAAATACTGAAAATATGTTACTTTTCCGCCTCTTAGCGAAAGACTTTTCTTGCTAACAGCTTTCGCCTTTGTTTTATGAGGATATCCCCCAATGCCCGGTAAGTTATATATTCAAACCTTTGGTTGTCAGATGAACGAGTATGACTCGGCAAAAATGGCTGATGTGCTTAAGGAATCTCATGGCGTTGAGCAGGTGGATGAGCCTCAAAAAGCCGATATTTTATTACTTAATACCTGTTCTATTCGGGAAAAAGCCCAGGAAAAGGTGTTTTCCCTGTTAGGACGTTTCCGCCAGTTAAAAGAATTAAACCCTAATATTGTTATTGGTGTAGGGGGCTGTGTCGCCAGCCAGGAAGGTGATTTAATCCGCCAGAGAGCACCGTATGTGGACATGGTGTTCGGTCCCCAGACTCTGCATCGTCTGCCGCAAATGCTCGATGAAGTGTCTACCATTCATCAGCCGGTTATTGATGTGTCATTCCCGGAAATTGAAAAATTTGACAATCTGCCTGAGCCACGTGCAGAAGGGCCCAGTGCTTTTGTGTCTATTATGGAAGGCTGCAGTAAATACTGTACCTTCTGTGTAGTCCCCTATACCCGTGGCGAGGAAATATCACGGCCGCTGGATGATATTATTGCAGAAGTTGCCTCACTGGCGGAGCAGGGTGTGGTCGAGGTCAACTTACTGGGGCAGAATGTTAATGCTTATCGGGGTGAAACGCATGACGGTGATATTGCTGATCTGGCTTTATTAATACACTACATCGCCCAGATAGAAGGCATTAAACGCATTCGTTATACCACATCACACCCCAATGAGTTTTCTGACAGTCTGGTTGAAGTCTATAAAGAAGTCCCTGAACTGGTTAGCTTTTTACACCTGCCGGTACAAAGTGGTTCAGACAGAATATTAAGCATGATGAAGCGCGGACATTCGGCTCTGGAATACAAAAGCAAGATCCGCCGTATAAGAGAAGCCCGCCCTGATATATACCTGTCTTCCGATTTTATTGTGGGTTTCCCCGGAGAAACCGATGCGGATTTTCAGGCCACCATGCAGTTAATTAAAGACATTCGTTTTGATCAGAGTTTCAGCTTTATCTATAGCCCCAGACCCGGCACACCAGCCTCATCCTTACTCGATGATGTGCCCATGGAAGTAAAAAAACAACGTCTGGCCGAGCTGCAGGCCTGCATCAATGAATTTGCCCTGGAATATTCCAGGGAAATGGTCGGTACTACCCAGGATATCCTGGTTCACGGCGTATCCAAAAAGAACACCGAAGAACTGGCCGGCCGAACTGAAAACAACCGGGTCGTCAACTTCGACCCACAGGGACAGGATTTGATTGGAAAGATTATTCCTGTGAAGATAACGGAGGCGTATAACAATTCCCTTAGGGGGGAATTGTTATAGCGTTCAGCGCTGAGCGTTCAGTGTTCAGAAAGAGCCAGAGCAACAGAATTTATCTTTAAGTTAATACAAAATATTTTAAAATTTTACTTGACTGCAGAAAAAGCGATTTTACAATTTTCGCTGAACGCTGAACGCTGAACGCTGAACGCTGAACGCTGAACGCTGAACGCTGAACGCTGAACGCTGAACGCTGAACGCTGAACGCTGAACGC
>JALVDE010000488.1 GCA_027009375.1 Gammaproteobacteria bacterium | reverse complement strand
GGAAACCGCCATCTGGGCCACACTATAAGGCGTGTACTGAGTCTGTTTCATTAATTCAGTCACTCGCTGACCCCGTTCAATCTGGCTTCGGGTTGCCTCATCCAGATCTGAGGCAAACTGAGCAAAAGCCGCCAGTTCACGATACTGAGCCAGGTCAAGACGAATACCGCCACCGAGTTTCTTAATGATCTTGGTCTGTGCTGCACCACCTACACGGGATACGGACAGGCCGGCATTAATCGCAGGACGGATACCAGAGTTAAACAGATCGGTTTCGAGGAAAATCTGACCATCGGTAATGGAAATTACGTTGGTCGGTACGAAAGCAGATACGTCACCAGCCTGGGTTTCAATAATCGGCAGAGCGGTTAATGAACCGGTTTTACCTTTAACCTTGCCGTCTGTGGCTTTTTCCACAAACTCGGCACTGACGCGTGAGGCACGTTCCAGCAGACGGGAATGCAGATAGAACACATCACCCGGATAGGCTTCACGGCCTGGTGGACGACGTAATAACAGGGAAACCTGACGATATGCCCAGGCCTGCTTGGTTAAGTCATCATAAATAATCAGAGCATCTTCACCCAGGTCACGGAAATATTCGCCCATGGCACATCCTGAGTAAGGTGCTATATATTGCATAGCCGCTGCATCAGAAGCTGTAGCTGCAACAACAATAGTGTTTTCCATGGCACCAAATTCTTCCAGCTTACGAACCACTGAAGCAATAGAAGAGGCTTTCTGGCCAACCGCGACATAAATACATTTAATACCGGAATCTTTCTGGTTGATAATAGCGTCTACCGCAACGGCTGTTTTACCCGTCTGGCGGTCACCAATAATCAGTTCACGCTGACCACGACCAATCGGTACCATGGCATCAACGGATTTGAGGCCGGTCTGTACCGGCTGATCAACCGACTGGCGGGAAATTACGCCCGGTGCGATTTTTTCAATGGGAGAAGTCTCTTTTGCATCTATCGGGCCTTTACCGTCAATGGGGTTACCCAGTGAGTCCACTACCCGGCCTAATAAGGCTTCACCTACAGGTACTTCCAGAATACGACCGGTACATTTAACCTTGTCGCCTTCAGATATGTGCTTATAGTCACCTAAAATTACGGCTCCGACTGAATCACGCTCCAGATTCAGAGCCATACCAAAAGTGTTACCGGGAAATTCAATCATTTCCCCTGACATTACGTCACTTAAACCGTGAATCAGAGCAATACCATCGGCCAGACTGACCACAGTACCTTCTGTATTTGCTTCGGTTGTTACATCAAAATTTTCTATACGACTTTTGATCAGGTCGCTAATTTCTGATGGATTTAATTGCATTTTTTAATCCTCTTGTTCCGACTTGCTAGTGTCTCTTACCTAGCTCATCAGGGCATGGGTAATTTTTTCCAGTTGTGTTTTTACTGAACCGTCAATAACCATGTCGCCTGCGCGAATGATGACTCCACCTAGTAACGACTTGTCGGTTTTGGTGGTAATTGTCACGTCACGACCTAATTTCTTTTTCAGTGCTTCTGCAATGCTCTTTTTCTGAGACGCATTGACAGCATACGCTGAAATAACCTGAGCCTCGATACTGCCTTCCGCATCCGCACGCAGTGCTTCATACATATCAGCTATATCAGGAATAATATCCAGACGACTATTTTCTGCCGCCAGTTTGAGGAAATTAATACCCTGCTCATCCAGTTCATCCTTACAGATCGCCTTAAACAGGTCGATAACCTGCTCATTAGAAATATCCGGATCGGAAATGACTTCGGTCATGGTTTCATTCGAAGCTACTTCTTTTAAAAGAGCCAGCTTGTCAGACCATACTTTAAGATTGTTATCGGCAAGTGCCAGAGAAAAGATTGCCTGAGCATAAGGTCTTGCTAATGTACTTATTTCTGCCATTATTTAGTCCTGGTTCTCATAAATTAGAGTTGCCCAACAACATCTTTTAACAAGTCGCCATGTGCTTTGGCATCGATCTCTTTCTTGATGATCTTGCCTGCTGCCGCTACGGTGATATCCACCACCTTGGCACGCAATGATTCTTTTGCACGATTCACTTCTTGTTCAATTTCAGCATTTGCGGCTGTAATCAGACGTTCACCTTCAGCCTTGGCATCAATTTTAGCTTCTTCTATTATTTCCGCCGCACGCTTCTGTGCCTGAGCAAGGATTTCTGCTGCCTGCTCTTTAGCTTCTTTAATATGTTGAGCTGCTTTTTGCTCTGCCAGCTCCTGCTCGTGAATACCACGCTCAGCAGCAGCAAGACCATCGGCAATACGCTTCTTACGATCGTCCATCATCTGGGTCATTGGACCCCAGAGATATTTACCTATGAACCAGACCAATATCGCAAAGGTTATTATCTGGCCTATCAGGGTTGCGGTAATGCTCATCGCCTAATTCCTGTTGTTTGTTAAGTTAATACGTTTGTTTCGTACTTTTACTGCGTACGTCAAAAACAGTCAATTAACCGCCAACAGAGGCTTTAACAGCATCAGCAAACGGATTCGCAAATACAAACCACATCGCCATACCCAGAACGATCATTGGAAATGCTTCCATCAGACCACCGGTAAACAGCATCTGCCCCATTAACTGAGGACGCATTTCAGGCTGACGGGCAATACCTTCCAGGAACTTGGAACAGATTAAGCCCCAACCCAGTGCTGAACCCAGACCTGCTGCAGCCAGAATAATACCTACTGCGATTGCTGTGTAACCATAAACTAAAGCCATTGCTTCCATTAGTTTCTCCTAAGTTTTAAAGTTTAAATGTTTAAAGTTTTTGAATTCGTTATAACGTGTGTTTCCAGTTTAATGTTCTTCCATATCCTGATGCGCCATGCCAAGATATACAATGGTCAGCAGCATAAAGATAAAGGCCTGCAGAGTAATAACCAGAATATGGAAAATTGCCCAGACGGTGCCCAGTGCCACCTGCGGTAAGAGTCCAAGTAGAGACGCTCCGCCTAAAAGTGCAATCAGCAGAAAGATCAGTTCTCCGGCAAACATGTTTCCGAATAAACGCAGACCCAGGCTGACGGGTTTAGCAATCTCTTCAATCGCAGTCATAATAATATTGACTGGAATTAAATATTTGCCAAAAGGGTGAAACAGGAACATTTTAAGGTAGCCAATGGGTCCCTTAATTTTAATGTTATAGAAAATAATCAGGGCAAAGACAGACAGTGCCAGGGCAAAGGTAGTACTTAAATCCGTGGTCGGCACCACTTTCATATAATGTATACCCACCAGCTGACCCAGTGAGGGGAGAAGATCCACGGGAATTAAGTCCATGGCATTCATAAGGAATACCCACATAAAGATGGTTAAGGCCAGTGGCCCGATCAGTGGATTGCTTCCAGGGAAAATATCTTTGATTTGCTGCTGAACGAATTCAACAATGGCTTCTAATACGTTCTGGCCGCCGGAAGGGGTATCGGCAGTCATGGTTTTGCCCATTTTCCAGGCAATGTACATCAGCACTCCGGCTAATAACCAGCTATAGAACAGGGTATCCAGGTTAACCACCCAGAAACCCCCATCACCGATGCTGTTATTATGCAAGTGATGCTGAATATACTCGACGGCACTTGGGCCGCTTGCTTCATTAGCAGTAGAGCTACTCACAGTTACATCTCCAAGATTTTAATAAATTCTTTTCTGTCAGCCCAGTTCAGGGCTGTTAACCTGGTTCAGGACTGATATCGGGTATCTACTTTATTGGCAACGAAACTGAACTGGGTTACAGCAAAACCAACCAGAACCGCCAGGGGATCCAGCTTTAAAACACCCATTCCAACAGCCATTAGAACCAGAGTTAAAATAAACTTTTGTACCACACCGGCGTAGATTTCGATATAACCCTGCTGCTTCTCTTTAGAACCAGCTTCACCGGCGCGACTTATCCGCCAGGCCATTAACAGTGTGCCTGTCAGAGTAATACTTCCGCCATATATTGCGGCAAAAAATCCATTTAAACTTTGAAATGTCAGGTAACTCAGAGCAATAATCAGAGTCAGTGCCAGCTGTATAACAATCAGTCTGCGTACCACTCGACGCATGACCACAGTTGCAAAACTCATTTTCTTTACCTGCCTGTTTCAGGCTATTCAATTATAGCCATATCGTATAGCGTACAGTGCAGCGAATTATAAAGTTAATATTGCCTTAGATCAATGAAATTAACGATATTCTAATATTTATCCCATAATAGGTATAAGTGAACATCGATTAATATTTCTTATTTTATAGTTTTAGATAAATTTTGATTATTTTCAGATTATAGTAGATAAAACAGCTTTGTCCTATTGGATTAATTGATTTTTCTATTTTATATGAGCCAGTATGCCTTCCAGTTCATCAATACTATTATAATGAATCACCATTTTACCATTGCCTTTTTTACCGTGCTGAAAAATCACCCGCGCACCCAGCTTATCAGTCAGGTTTTTCTGTAAATTAATAATATTGGGATCGTCTTTCTTTTCCTGCTTTTCTCTGGGATTCAGAATTTTCTTAATCAGCCGTTCGGTTTCTCTGACAGACAGCCCCTTACTGACCACATGGCGGGCCGTATAACTTTGTTCTTCACCTTTTAAAGCCAGCAGAGCACGGGCATGGCCCATTTCCAGATCACCGTTTTCCAGTAAACGCCGGGTAGCCGGCTCCAGCTCCAGCAGACGCAACAAATTGGATACCGATGCCCGGGAACGGCCCACGGCATCGGCTGCCAACTGATGGGTCATATTAAATTCATCTATCAGGCGCTTCAGGGCATTGGCTTCTTCTATGGGGTTAAGCTCTTCACGCTGAATATTCTCAATCAGGGACATGGCAATGGCAGCGCGGTCAGGCACATCACGGATCACCGCAGGAATTTCAGCCAGGCCGGCCATCTGAGAAGCACGCCAGCGGCGTTCACCAGCAATAATTTCATATTTTTGATCACCGCTACTGGTGGTATCACCCACCGGACGGATCACAATAGGCTGCACTACACCCTGGGCCTTAATGGAACTGGCCAGTTCTTCCAGTGCTTCGGGATGCATATCAATGCGCGGCTGGTAAACACCCGGCTGAATAAACTCTACCGGTACATTATGCAATTCCCCGTCAGCAGGTGAATGCTGACGGCTTTCCGCTGTATCGGTTTCAGATCGCCGGTTGGTTTTTACACTGCCGCCAAGCAATGCATCCAGACCACGACCTAAACCACGTTTTTTTGCTGCCACTAATACAAGTCCTCACAAATCCTTAAGCTGGTTAATCCCTGAATATTCCGGAAGACTTACCATTATAGAAAAATTGCCTAAATAACAAAAGCACTTAATTTTTTCCTGTCCGCTTTAACTCTAACTGAACTCAGTATTCAGGCTTCCTGCTGACCAAGACTTTCTTCCTCTTTGCGCAGCATTTCCCCGGCCAGGGCCAGGTAAGCTCGGGCACCTTTGGAAGCCCGATCATAGCTGATCACCGGCATACCATGACTGGGTGCCTCAGCAAGACGTACATTTCTGGGGATTATGGTGCGATAAACTTTCTCATCAAAATGCGACAGTAACTGGCGGGAGACTTCTATAGCCAGACGATTGCGCGGATCAAACATGGTCCTTAAAATGCCTTCAATTTCCAGCTCAGGGTTTAAAGACTCCTTAATGCTTTCAATGGTATCACTTAAGGCGGTTAAACCTTCCAGGGCATAATATTCACATTGCATGGGGATCATAATGCCATGGGCCGCCACCATAGCATTAACGGTGAGCATATTCAGAGACGGCGGACAGTCAATAAAAACATAATCATAGTCATCGGCAATTTCCTTAAAACGGTAGCTAAGCTGCCGTTCCCGATCAAACTTGGTCATTAGCTCCACTTCTGCCGCCGTTAAATCACCATTACCGGCTACCAGATCATAACCGGCTTCCGGCACGGGTATTTTTACTTCATTAATCGAACTGCGGGATATTAATAAATCATAACCACTGTACTGCACATCATTTTTATCAATGCCGCTGCCGGTAGTGGCATTGCCCTGCGGGTCCATATCCACCAGCAGTACTTTTCTTTTGGTGGCCGCCATGGATGCGGCCAGATTGATACTGGTAGTGGTTTTACCTACCCCGCCTTTCTGATTGGAAATGGCAATGATTTTCGCCATGCTTTGCCTCAATGGTTATTAATTTTTATTTAATATAATTTTTCTTTATATCATCTGAGTATCCATTTACGGTGCTTCTTGATGAAGTTTCGGCAGCAGGGATGCTGCCGAAAAGCCTCCATGGATGCGCTCTTTATTATAAGAAAAAGGCGTCTTCAACAAGGAATACCCAATCCCTTATACGGTCTTTCGTCTGACTGAATACTTAACTTTTAAACACTATCTGTATTAAATGTCTCTGTATATTTAAACCACTAATTGTCAGTGGATGTATCTGCTCTATTCTAAAGCCTTCTGGCAGTTGTGCAATCTCCTGTTCCGGAAGCTGCCCTTTCATGGCCAGAAATTTGCCCTGCTTCGCACATAAATGCCGGGTCAGAGTCAGCATATCTTCCAGAGAAGCAAAGGCACGGGAAATAATACGGTCAAACTTATCTCCTTCCTCTACCTGATAGTCTTCCACCCGGCTATGTACCGCTGTCACGTTAGTTAAACCCAGCTGAGCTATCACCGTCTGCAAAAAACGAATTTTTTTACTGCGGGCATCCAGCAGTACAAATTCAATATCCGGCAGACAGATGGCCAGCGGAATACCGGGAATACCGCCGCCGGTACCTACATCCAGCACTCGATGAATATCCGTTTGCTGCTGAAAAAAAGGCAGTATAACCAGTGAATCCAGCAGGTGCAGATCCACCATTTTATGCGCTTCACGAATGGACGTCAGATTATAAACTTTATTCCATTTCTGCAATAACTGAATAAAATTTAAT
>JALVDE010000487.1 GCA_027009375.1 Gammaproteobacteria bacterium | reverse complement strand
ACTTTTTTCTGACTCAATAAAGTAATCACTTAAAAAAACATCTTAAAGTAATAATCGATTCTGAACCTGCCACTCCAACAGTCGGGCATATTAGGGTTTATACCTATTTCGGAAAGTATAGTCTAGTTTCACAGATAATACAGTTGATTTTTAGATTAACTTGTTGTTTGCATAGTAAATGTAGTATTATTCTGTCACCTGATTTAAAACTACCGCTGCCTGTATATCCTTCATTTCATGTGGGTGCTGTTTAAAAAAGCAGTCATAATAATATGCCTGTTGTTAACGAAGACCTTCTGCTATGACTTTAGCCCCAACCTCTTCTCTTTTAGATAATTTATACTGGATAACCCTGCTGGCGGTTATTGTGTCTTCTGCATCCGCCGTGCTAAAAGCCGGTTTTAAACAGTTTGATTTGTTTGGGGTTATCATTATTGCCATTACAACCGGGCTCGGTGGTGGTTCTCTGCGAGATATGCTGCTGGATCGGGCGGTATTCTGGATCAATGATCAGTCTTTTTTTATTGCTTCACTGGTCAGTGCTATTGTTATTTTTATTGCCGCCCGGCTGATCCGAGTGTCCCCCAAATTCTTTTTAGTTGCCGATGCGGCCGGCCTGGCCACTTTTGCCATAGCCGGCACCCTGGTATCCCTGATGTTTGGAGTATCCCCCCTGATTGCCAGTTTTATGGGGGTTATGACCGGAACTATGGGGGGTATTTTTCGTGATGTTTTATGTAATGAAACCCCGGTGGTTTTTTTAAGCCCTCTATATGCCACAGTGTCATGGATTGGCTCTCTGTTTTTTATTGGCCTGTTGTCTTTTACCCAGGATATTACCCTGGCAGCCCTGATTGCCGGGTTTAGCATATTTATCGGACGGCTTGTGGCTCTTTATTACAATATCAGCCTGCCCCGTTTTCGCTTTAAATCATAAATATTATCTGCCTGAACAATCTGTTTACCCTATAGCTTTCCTGCTGTTTTAACTGTCCTGTTCTTTATTGTCAGAAATACCCTACACAGACCAATAAGCAGTACTTCTATATTTATTTCATTTCTATTTTTTCTGGTTTGTATGGGTTATATTAGGTTCAGTTTCAAGCTATATATGACTTAAATGGGGGATTAATCAAGACACTCAGGCAATGCTTAAGTGTTTTTAATAATCAGAAAAAAGGAGTAAAAGCAATGGCGAAACTATCAGATATTGAAGGTATAGGTGAAGCCTATTCAGGCAAACTTGAAGCAGCCGGTATCAGTTCTCTGGAAAACTTACTAAGCTCTGCCTGTGAAAAAAAAGGACGCAAAGAATTAGCTGAAAAAACCGGGATCAGTGAAAAACTGATTTTAAACTGGGTTAATCGTGCTGACCTCAGCAGAGTAAAAGGTATCAGTACCCAGTACGCTGATCTTCTGGAGGCTGCCGGAGTGGATACCATACCTGAACTGGCTCAGAGAAATGCCGAAAATCTGGCCGCCAAAATGGCTGAAGTTAATGAAGCCAAAAACCTGGTACGCAAACTGCCGACAGCTTCCCAGGTAGCTGACTGGATTGCACAGGCCAAGGAACTGCCTAGAGTCATTAACTACTAAGTATAAAGAGTCATCAACTTTTGATATAGAGTCATTAACTTTTGATATAGAGTCATTAACTTTTAATATA
>JALVDE010000486.1 GCA_027009375.1 Gammaproteobacteria bacterium | reverse complement strand
GGTTTGTTTAATAGCCAAACCATTCACAGCATAGTTGATCAGCACCAGTCCGGCATGAGAGATCACAGTGCAGCCATCTGGTCATTATTAATGTACGAAGCCTTTTTAAGACAGGTCCATAACTAACATCCATCACAAATTCCCTCTCCTTACCGGGAGAGGGTTAGGGTGAGAGCAATAAACCATGAAAATACTACACATACTGGATCATTCCATACCACTGCACAGCGGCTATACTTTCCGTACCCGCGCAATTCTGGAACAGCAGAAAAAACTGGGTTGGGAAACCTTTCATCTGACAGGTCCCAAACATAACCTGGTAGCAAAACCTGAAAACTCAGAAGAAGTTATTGATGGTCTAAAATTTTATCGTTCTGATGATTTTACAGGTCTCTGGACATTGCCGGTAATTAACCAGTGGTCTGTCGTAAAAGCAATACAGAACCGTCTGAATGAAATTATCCCTGAAATAAAGCCGGACATTATCCATGCTCACTCTCCGGCATTAAATGGCCTGGCAGCTGTAAAAGCAGGAAATAAATATAATATACCGGTAGTCTATGAAATCCGGGCATTCTGGGAAGATGCTGCAGTGGATCACGGCACCAGTAAAGAATGGGGACTCAGATACCGAATGACCCGGGCCCTGGAAACCTATGTTATAAAAAAAGCCCAGGCCGTAACTACAATCTGTGAAGGATTAAGACAGGATATCGTTCAGCGTGGAGTGGAAGAAAACAAGGTAACTGTAATTCCTAATGCCGTGGATCTGGACAAATTTTCTCACAACACAGAAAAAGATCAGACCTTAGCCGACTCACTTAATCTTTCAGATGATCTGATACTGGGTTTTATCGGTTCATTTTATGCCTACGAAGGTTTGCCTCTGCTCATTGAAGCCATGCCGGATATCCTTAAAGAAAATAAAAAAATCAAATTACTGCTGGTCGGCGGCGGACCAGATGAAGCAAAAATGAAAGCCAAAATAAAGCAGCTGGGTATTGAGGATCAGGTGATATTTACCGGCAGAGTTCCACATGAACAGGTACAATCCTATTACAACCTGGTGGATATTTTTGTATACCCAAGATACCCCATGCGCTTAACCGATTTAGTTACCCCGCTAAAACCACTGGAAGCCATGGCCCAGAACCGACTGGTGGTGGCATCAGATGTAGGCGGACACAAGGAACTGATCAAAGACGGCATAAATGGTAAACTATTCCAGGCCGGCAACGCACAATCCCTGGCTCAGTCAGTAATCACCCTGATTAATGAAAAAGCCCAATGGCACAAATACCATAAAGCAGGAAAACAATACGTAGAACAGGAACGAAACTGGCCAACCAGCGTGGCTAATTATAAAGAAGTTTATAAAGAAGCGTTGAGCGTTCAGCGCTGAGCGTTCAGAAAGAGCAAAAGCACAAATATTCTCTATTTGCATATACTGCTTTATCTGCTAGCTTTTTCTGAACGCTGAACGCTGAACGCTGAACGCTGAACGCTGAACGCTGAACGCTGAAAATTTAACACTTAAAAAAACGGAAAACCAATGAAAGTAACAATCTTCGGAACAGGCTATGTCGGCCTGGTAACAGGCGCCTGTCTGGCGGAAGTCGGTCATCAGGTCATGTGTGTGGATGTCGATGAACAAAAAATTGAAGGCT
>JALVDE010000485.1 GCA_027009375.1 Gammaproteobacteria bacterium | reverse complement strand
CACACTTTAGGTGCGCTGTCCTGAACCTCTGCGGTATCAGCCTGAATCGAAGTTTTTTCCATATGAGTCGCACCCATGGAACGCAGGTAATAGGTAGTTTTTAAGCCACGTACCCAGGCCAGTTTATAAAGCTGATCCAGTTTTTTACCGGATGGCTCAGCCATATACAGGTTCAGACTTTGAGCCTGATCAATCCATTTCTGGCGACGTGAGGCCGCTTCAATTAACCAGCGGGTATCAATTTCAAAGGCGGTGGCGTAAATGGACTTAAGCTCATCGGGAATACGTTCTATGGGCAGCAGGGAACCGTCATAATATTTTAAATCGTTGGCCATCACCTCATCCCAGAGTTTTAACTCTTTAAGGTGTTTGACCAGACAGGCATTAACCACTGTAAATTCCCCGGATAAATTGGATTTAACATACAGGTTCTGATACGCGGGTTCTATGGACTGACTGACCCCGCAGATATTGGAAATAGTCGCTGTAGGGGCAATGGCCAGACAGTTGCTGTTGCGCATACCCTGTTCTTTAATTGTGGTGCGCAGACCTTCCCAGTCCAGGGTGCTGCTGGTGTCGTACTGGATATAGTTCTGCCGTTCTTCTGCCAGCTGCCGGGCAGAATCCAGCGGCAGTATGCCCCGGCTCCAGAGTGAACCTTCATAGGAGGAGTAGCGCCCCCGTTCAGCACTTAACTGAGCGGAGGCCTTAATAGCATAATAACTGACGGCTTCCATGGAACGATCAGCAAATTCAACGGCCTGTTCACTGCCGTAGGCGATTTTCTGATAATACAGGGCATCCTGAAAGCCCATGATGCCCAGACCGACAGGACGATGACGCAGGTTGGAGCGACGAGCCTGCGGGATAGAATAAAAATTATAATCTATGACATTATCCAGCATACGCATGGCGGTGGTAATGGTTCTTTCCAGTTTTTGATGATCCAGACCCTTTTCGCTCATATGCGCCAGCAGGTTCACTGAGCCCAGGTTACAGACTGCCACTTCATCAGCATTGGTATGCAGGGTAATTTCGGTACACAGATTGGAACTGTGGACGGAGCCCATATGCTGATTGGTATAGCGGATATTGCAGGGATCCTTAAAGGCAATCCATGGATGGCCGGTTTCAAACAGCATACCCAGCATCTTACGCCACAGCTCAATGGCCTTGACGGTTTTAAACAGTTTGATTTCACCGCGTGCGGCTTTTTCTTCATACGCCAGATAAGTTTTTTCAAAGGTCTGACCGTATTGTTCATGCAGTTGTGGTACTTCATCAGGAGAAAACAGCGTCCAGTCCTGTTCCTCTGCCACCCGTTTCATAAACAGATCGGGTACCCAGTTGGCGGTATTCATATCATGGGTGCGGCGCCGCTCATCGCCGGTGTTTTTACGCAGTTCCAGAAAATCCTCAATATCAATATGCCAGGTTTCCAGATAGGCGCACATGGCACCTTTGCGTTTGCCGCCCTGATTAACGGCCACAGCAGTATCATTAGCCACTTTCAGAAAGGGAACAACTCCCTGAGATTCCCCGTTAGTACCCTTGATATGGGCACCCAGTCCCCTGACCGGTGTCCAGTCATTGCCCAGACCGCCGGCAAACTTGGATAATAAGGCATTGTCTTTTAAGGCAGAGTAAATGCCTTCCAGATCATCCGGTAC
>JALVDE010000484.1 GCA_027009375.1 Gammaproteobacteria bacterium | reverse complement strand
GCAGCCTGATCTGATAAGGATGTACTGGCAGCAGTTTCTGCCTTCTGTTGCACTTTCTTCTGGCCTGACTTCTGCTCTGGTTTTTCAACCAGAAGCGGTTTAGAGGTATCTACCGGTTCAGACAATTCAGGGAGCTGGTTAACTTCCTGTGCAATCATTTTTTCCTGCATCGGAACTGGGCTATTTAATACCTTTTTCGTTTCCTTCTTTTTAACTGAATCGGCATCAGACTGTGTGAGTGAAGCGTTCTGTTGCTCGGTCTTATTAGCTAACGAATTATCATTTTGTACCGGCAGTTCCAGGGGAAGTAACTCTATTTGTTCTTCTTCAGTTAACTGTTTATTTTGACTCGAATCTGATGAATGATTAAAAACGCTGAAAATGACAACTATCGCCAGTACGACAACAGCAATAACAGCCCCGGGGATCATCATACGGGATAAAACAGAAGCTTGTTGAGGTGCTTCATTTTCTTCAGTGGAGCTTAAAAAATCAGATGCCTCAGAATTATAGCTATCCTCTTCACTTTCATTAAAATCCCCATCATGGGAAGCCGGTTCTGTCAGTTTCTCAATTTCATCAAATTTTTCAGTCAGGCGATTCAGCTGCTGTTCGGCCTGGTCAATACGATCATCCTGTATATCAGCTTCCTGCCATAATGCTTCATCCTGCACTGCCACGGACTCTGTTGCAGCTGATTTATCCTCGGTAATATAGTCTGCCGCCTTGCCGCTGGAGACCAGAAATTTATTAGCATAAAAATCAACTTTTTCCGGTATTCCCTGAGAATCTTTAAAAATACTGTCAATAATACGGGGTGTAAATGGTGATTCCCTATCAAAACCGACGATAGCCAGTTTATGTCTCAAATAACCTGAAACCCCTTCTTTATCCAGTGCTTCCAGGTGGGCAATATGAATAGCATCCCGAAAAGCTCTGAGCTCAGATGACTGCAGGGTCTCTGTGATTTCCGTACCGGCAAACAGGACAATTTTAATATACGGCTCATCATCCTGCTGTTGCTGGGAGAGCTGTAGTAGAAAACGTATGGAATCAACAGATAAATGGTGGGCATTATCCAGAAACAGAACCGGTTTAAAACCCAGTTGCAGGATATCACTTAACTGGTTTTCAAGGGCTTCCAGCAGCTCTTCACCTGCATTTATCTTCCCGCCGAAAGCTTCCAGAATCTCATGGATTAAGGATAAGGTATCCACCTGCTCATTAACCTGGATAGTGGCAATACGCCAGTTATTATCCAGACGATGTGCCAGAGTGTTAAGTAAGTGTGACTTACCCATACCCTGATCACCGATAATAACCTGTACATTACTGGAAAACTCTATCTGGTGTTCAGTAGCTTCCAGGATCTGGGCCCGATTTTGATCGGCATAATAATAACGATAATCGTTATTTTTTTTAAAAGGATTGTCTTTCAGACCAAGGTTATCCAGGTGCGGCACAGGTTAACTCCATGTAGGGTTAAAAGCGTTCAGCGTTCAGCGTTCAGCGTTCAGCGTTCAGCGTTCAGCGTTCAGCGTTCAGCGTTCAGCGTTCAGCGTTCAGCGTTCAATTATTATGGTATTTTTTCAGGCTGTAGCAAAGGCTTTTATTGTTTCGTTTAGCTTGTCTATGTCAAAATCGGCTGTGATAAAGCTTTGCCCCAGTTCT
>JALVDE010000483.1 GCA_027009375.1 Gammaproteobacteria bacterium | reverse complement strand
GCCGGATACAGTACAGGGTTTATGACAGAAAGTACCCTCTGCATCAGTACCTACAATACGCCAGGAAGGTGCTTTAGGGTGTTTTTCCATGGCAATTTTATAACCGCTGGGGTGCATATAAATATTGCCGGGTTTGAGCTTAATACTCTGAGGTTTGCCCTGGTATGTCCAGGTAACGGTCTGTTCATTGAGATCCATCTGCAGGTTTTCAGAAGGCACATAGATAATATTGGGGAAATTTTTATCAATGCCGTAACCTTCTTCCTGAAGGTCCATAATATCGCCATAACGTTCAATAATTTCATTAAAATCGTATTCGGTATTTTTGGTGCGGGTATCCTTGCCGAATTCTTCACCATGATTATGACGTGGAAAAGCCAGCGCGCCGCCGGCATGTTCTTCTTCCGCCAGGCCGAACAGGTTGGCAGAATAACTGATCTGAGTTTTGACTTCTTTTTTACAGTAACCGAAATAGTTGTCGGCCAGAATGGTCACAATAACACCGCGTTTGTCACGGGCTGTGATTTTAAAAGGCTGACCGTTATTATACAGTTCGTCTTCCTGTTCCCAGCACATGCCGTCTTTTTTCTGCCGTTCAGTGGCTTCACTGATATGCGGCAGACCGAGCTGTTTCTTGCTCATACGTATAAGGTGGGGAGCCAGAATGACACAGCCGGTATGACCGGTCCAGTGTTCAATGTCCAGGCCGGCATCGTTTTCTGCCAGACTGGGGTTGCCGGCATTACCGAAAATACTTTCCACAAAATCCAGGTTACTGGTTAGAGAACCCGGCGCAAAGAAACGGATCTCCATGGTCTTTTCTGCTTCAGACAGGGCACTGTCTTTTGCTGGAATAGCAGGGCAGACAATTGGGCGCAGCAATATGGATACAAAACTGTGTGCTTTTTTCTGCTGTCTGGAGGTAAACGGGATAGTCAGTAAATCATCAGGTGGATTAAGTGCCTCACAAAGGAGGTTGGCATAGGCAATTTTGGGAACGGCTTTCTTATCACCGGGAATCGGTAGTCCACCTTCTGCAATATGGAATGAACCGGCAGTGGTTCTTCTGTCCCGGGAGGTGTTATGCAATACTCCCTGGCTCACTCGATAACTTTTAACAAATTCTGACTCGAAGTAGTCACTTTCTGCGGGCAGGGATAATTCCCGTGCTACGCCATGACGATCCAGGATCAGGGTGTTGGAAGGCAGGACAGGATGCTGTTCACAACCGCTGTCGGCCAGGTAATCATCCAGAAAATCCTGAACGCGCTGGTCAACCGGACAAAGGTACTGGGATAACAGGCGGGATTTTTCACGATAGCTCTGCAGCAGATCATCCGCAATGGAGAAAAAATCATTATCACAATCATGAGCTTCACAGGCAGGTAATCCGGAAGAATGAAGTTTCAGATTAATATAAAGCTGCAGACGCTTTTTTTCCTCTTCGGCTTCCAGTTTGTTGTCGCTGCTGCGTAAACCTAATGATTTTGTTAAATCCATATAAAATACCTTTGTATTGCCAATGACTTAAATCTTGGAGCGGGTAATTTATCAGATTTAAGAGTTTTTTTAAATGAATGGCAGCTATTTAAGATTATGCTAATGTCGTATTTAAAGTGCTTTATAGCTTAAAAAAAGGTTTAATTTCATAGCTATAAGCTAGTTTCTTAT
>JALVDE010000482.1 GCA_027009375.1 Gammaproteobacteria bacterium | reverse complement strand
CCAGCAGTTCATCGGTCACAGGTTTGTGCAGTCCGAGCATTTTTTTCAGCTTGCCCCAGAGTGTATATTCACTTTCCCAGACCCGTTTTAAAGGTTCTACCTTGTTAATCGGAGTATAACGGGGATCACCGGTCTCGGTATAAAACAGGCAGGCTTCTGCACACAGTCCGCAGTGTACACAGCTGCTGAAAAACGCGGCAGTGGGTGCATCAATCTGTTCTTTTAAGGCATTGATCCCTTTTGCTATGCTTAATTGTGTAGTCATGATTCAATCCCCTTGCGTCCCATCATTGCACCGGTGTACCAGCGAGCCAGAAACAGGGTAAAGGCATGCATCAGCTTGGTAAACGGAAACACCACCAGTAATAATTCCACACTTAAGAGATGCAGACCCAGTGCCGCAGGATAGGGATTTATCATTCTGTGATAAGCGATATAACCCGTCAGCAAGGGCAAAAAGGTCACCAGCCAGACCAGGTAGTCTTCATAAGTGCTGAGAAATTTCATAACCGGATGGGTCAGCCGATGAATAAGCAGCGCCAGCATGGCAAAC
Source organism: Gammaproteobacteria bacterium (assembly GCA_027009375.1). Lineage (GTDB taxonomy): Bacteria > Pseudomonadota > Gammaproteobacteria > GRL18 > GRL18 > JANELJ01. The sequence continues at coordinate 1,123 of JALVDE010000482.1, read as the reverse complement.
ATGGTCACTGCCGCTGCACTGTCAACCAGCGGGTTAGGCAGGCCGGGCCACTTAATGCCCAGGGTGGCATGCAGCAATTCAATATGGGGTACAAATAACAACAGGCAGACAAAAAAACCGATATGCCAGATATAACCCACGACCACCACAAAGGGTGAACGCCTGAAGGTTCCCTTATCCACCAGGGAACGGCTGAGAATATTTTTAAATCCAGGTCCCCATTCTGTCCCTCTGGGTTCGGCTAAATCCTGTTTTCTGCCCAGCAGGACAATTTCCAGGATCCGGATCAGCACACCAATAATAAATATACTGACAGCAATATTAAAACCACTGCCCCGTGTCCATATCAGGAACTCATTGGCATTGCTGATATCCATACTTAGCCCTCCTGGTTATTATTTTTATTAACTGAAAAATCATCCACAGACACCTGGCTATGCTGAGATACTGCCGAAGCTTTAGTTGAGCGGTTCATTACCCCGGTTACAGCCCCAACAGCGACACCGGCCGCCACTGCATAACCAGCAGCTTTTGCATAATCACCATCAGGAATAGACAGAGCCTTGTAGAAGCTGCCGGCATCCCAGAAGTCAGGTTCTGAACAGCCCAGACAGCCATGCCCTGATTCTACCGGCCAGGAAGTCTGCTGATTCCATTTCAGGGTGGCGCAGGCGTTATAGGTCATGGGACCTTTACAACCCAGACGGTACAGACACCAGCCTTTTCTGGCCCCTTCATCATCAAAGCTCATGGCAAACTTGCCCTTGTCATAAAAAGACCGGCGGTAGCAGCGATCATGAATACTCTGGCCATAAAAGACTTTGGGTCGGCCCAGTTCATCCAGCTCAGGAATACTGCCAAAGGTCAGATAGTGTGCCAGCACACCGCTAATGACCGTGGGTACGGGAGGACAGCCGGGGATATTTATCAGCGGTTTGTCCTTAACCAGTTCTCCGACTGAAACAGCACCGGTCGGATTAGGGCTGGCATGAGGCAGACCACCATAGGCCGCGCAGGTTCCCACGGCAATCACAGCGTGAGCACTGGCTACAGTTTCACGCAGCATATCCACATTACTGATCCCGGCAATAGTGGAAAAACCCGGGTTATCCAGGGGAATGGA
>JALVDE010000481.1 GCA_027009375.1 Gammaproteobacteria bacterium | reverse complement strand
TGCCCAGGTTCTGCCGGTTTCAGCCGCCAAAGGCAGCAATGTACTGGAACTGGAAAAAGCCATAGAAGCCCATCTGCATATATCACCCCCTTACTATCCTGAAGAGCAAATCACCGATAAATCGGATCGTTTTCTGGCCGCTGAACTGATCCGCGAAAAAATTATGCGCCTGCTGGGACAGGAAGTACCTTATGCTACAGCCGTAGAAGTGGAAGCCTTTGAAGAAGATGAAAAGCTGATTAAAATTGCGGCCATTATCTGGGTAGAAAGGGACAATCAGAAAAGCATCATTATTGGTCATAAAGGTCAGCAATTAAAGGAAATCGGCAAACAGGCCCGGCTGTCTATGGAAGGGTTGTATAATAAAAAAGTGTTTCTGAAACTCTGGGTTAAGGTCAAGGACGGCTGGTCGGATGATGAGCGTGCATTAAAAAGCCTGGGCTATTTTGATGAATACGGTGCCTGACCGAATAAAACTGGATCATAAAACGGCGGTGGTTCTTCACCATTATAATTATCAGGACAACAGCCTGATTGTTAATTTTTTTGTGCAGGAACTGGGCAAACTCAGTGCGGTAGCCAGAGGTGTAAAAAATTCAAAAAAGAGTCGTTACGCCTTATTACAGCCTTTTCAGAAACTGATTATCAGTTTAAGCGGTAAAGGCGATCTGCTGACATTGACCCAGGTAGAGGCACTGCCGCAGGGGGATTCAGAAAAATGGAACCTGAAAGGCAAGTCTCTTTATTGCGCCTACTATATTAATGAACTGCTGCTAAATTTTTTGCCCTCTCATACTGACTGCTCGGCCATCTTCAACCTTTATCATGAAGTCCTGAAACTGCTGAGCAGTGACATTGATGACAGTGCTCAGGACAACTTTCATTATGAAATTCCTCTACGGCTGTTTGAGCTGAAATTGCTGGAGTTTCTGGGTTATGGCCTGAACCTGACAGTGGATCAGAGCAGCGGTGAGAAGATCAGTGCAGACAGGCAATATTATTACCAGCTGGATGTTGGGCCGTCTCTTCAGCAAAATACTAGGACACAGGCTTTATTGATCAGCGGTCAGACTTTGTTGAATATGGCTCAAAGCCACTTTAATGATCTGAAAACCTTGCATGAAAGCAAACAACTATTAAAATGGGCCATTTCCCAGCACCTGGATAAACCCTTAAAAAGCCGTGAACTGTTTAAACAATTATACGCTAACAAATAGAATACCCTTTGTTCCACGCAGGAACATGAACCACAAGATATTCCTTGAATTGAGGACAAGAGTTTGAGAACCAAATTAATACGCAGCGATTCCATTTTACTGGGCGTCAATATCGATCATATTGCTACTTTAAGACAGGCACGAGGCACCCGTTATCCTGATCCGGTCAAAGCGGCTATGGATGTGGAGCAGGCCGGCGGGGACAGTATTACCCTGCATTTAAGAGAGGACCGCCGGCATATTCAGGAACGGGACGTGTTTTTAATTAAGGAAGTCCTGCAGACCCGAATGAACCTGGAAATGGCTGTCACCGAGGGGATGCTGGATATTGCTGAACAGGTTAAACCGGCAGACTGCTGTCTGGTGCCGGAAAAAAGGGAAGAGTTAACTACTGAAGGCGGCCTGGATGTGGCCGGGCAGGTTCCTAAAATTACGGATGCCTGCCAGCGTCTGTCTGAGG
>JALVDE010000480.1 GCA_027009375.1 Gammaproteobacteria bacterium | reverse complement strand
GTTCCTGTGCTTTACCAATTGGAAAACCGGGCAAGGTGGTCGGCATATAGATCAGATCACCTTCATCCAGCTCAGGCATGAATTCCGTCCCCAGACCATTAGCCAGCTGACGGATCACGGGATAATCGGAAAACATTTTGTTCCATTTACGGGCAATGAGATGCTGCCATTGATTAACCTGCTGTATCCAGGCTGAATCATCAGAACCTGTTGAATGGGTTTCTGAAAGAAACTCTACCGGCCACTTTAATGGCGCCAGAAATCCGCTGATCCCTGTTACAGGTAATATGGAAATAACTATGGCAAGTAAAGCGATTAGAATAACTCGTCGCGTTTTATTCAGTGTACTTTTTAATAAAGGCTTATAGGCATTAATTAACCAGCGGTTTAAAGGGTTAGCCTGTTCATGCGGAATACGTCCCCGGATAAAATAACCCATCAGTACTGGAACCAGAGTTACGGAAAGCCCTGCTGCTGCAGCCATAGCATAGGTTTTAGTTAAGGCCAGAGGTGTAAATAACCGACCCTCCTGAGCCTGCAGGGTAAACACAGGCACAAAACTCAGGGTAATAATAAGCAAGGAAAAAAACAGAGCCGGGCCGACCTCAACTGCTGAACGAGTGATTAATGACCAGTGCTCATTTATCCCCAGCACTTGTCCGGGATGTTTATTATACCAGCGTTCCAGATGCTTATGAGCATTTTCAATCATAACAATAGCGGCATCAACCATGGTTCCAATGGCAATAGCAATACCGCCCAGAGACATAATATTGGCATTAACCCCCTGGTTTTTCATAACAATAAAGGCCAGCAGAATGCCTAAAGGCAGAGTAACAATAGCGACAAAGGCCGAGCGAATATGCAGTAAGAACAACAGACAAACCAGGGCAATAACAAGAAATTCCTGCTGCAGTTTATTGCTTAGATTATCGACGGCTCTGAGTATTAAACCTGAACGGTCATAAGTCTCAACAATTTCAACGCCTTCGGGTAAACCTTTTTTAAGTGCCTGAAGTTTCGCTTTTACAGCCTTAATGGTTTTCAGGGCATTTTCCCCATAACGCATGACAATAATGCCCCCGGTCACTTCGCCTTTGCCATCCAGATCACATACTACACGACGCATTTCCGGACCTATCTGTACCCGGGCCAGATCTCTGACCAGTAAAGTTTTGCCGTTTCTGGTGGTAGTAACCGGTATGAGTTCAATATCCTGCAGTGATGTGAGATAGCCTTTGGTATGGATCATATATTCAGCTTCAGACAGTTCCATCACTGAACCACCCACTTCATGATTGCTGTCTTTTATAGCCCGGGCTAATGTTGACAGGGGGATCCCATAAGCACGCAACTGTTCAGGATTGGCTATAATCTGGTACTGGCGTACCATTCCCCCGGCAGTGGCTACTTCAGCAACACCGGGCACGGTCTGTAGCTCAAACTTTAAAAACCAGTCCTGTAAACTGCGCAGTTGAGATAAATCATATTTGCCGGAATGATCCACCAGTGCATAGGAGTAGATCCAGCCCACCCCGGTGGCATCAGGACCCAGACGCGGTTGTACACCTTCGGGCAAACTTTCAGCCGTCTGATTCAGGTATTCAAGTACCCTGGAACGTGCCCAGTAAAGATCGGTGCCGTCCTTAAAAATAACATAAACATAAGAGTCGCCGA
>JALVDE010000479.1 GCA_027009375.1 Gammaproteobacteria bacterium | reverse complement strand
AGACAGTCAGCAAGCAGCCCCTTAGTCCATGGAAACTCATAACTGGCCTGCTCTATGGCATAGACCGGTTCCAGATCAAAGCGGGTCATTGTACGGATAAACGCTCCGATAGACAAACTGGATTCAGTCATACTTAAGCTTCTTCAGAGCCGGATTGTATGGTTTGTTTAATCAGCAGCAGATCGGATAAGGCGGCTTTCTTGTCCAGTGGATTGCGTAACAGGTAATCCGGGTGAAAGCTCACCAGTGCCGGATAATCCTGTCCGGCAATATTTAAACTATGTAACTGACCGCGTAATTGTTTAAAAGTTTTAGTGGTTTTTAATAAGGCTCTGGCCGGGTTTATACCCAGAATAACTATTAATTTAGGCTTAAGCTGTTGTATCTGTTCCGCCAGAAATACCGAGCATTGCTGAGCATCAGCTTCGCTCACAACAAAGTCCTGCAGGGAATGACACTTAACCAGACCACTGTAAAAATACTGCTGTTCAATACCGATGGTCGCCAGCATTTTATGAAACAAATATCCGCGAGCGTCAGTTAAATAATGACCTGCCCGGTCTTCGTCAGCATTGGGTGCATCGCTAATAAACAATACCGGGGCATTGGGAACCCCCTGCCCCGAAAGACTGTGAAGACGCTGACTGCGTCCCGGACAGAGCTGACATCCTGAAATTTTCTGTTCCAGATCTTGATCCAGAACAAAATGTTCAGTCTCAGTATTCTCCGGCATATCCAGTTTTTCATGGCCGGAAGTTTTTGTTTCAATGGGTGCTGCAGGAGTTTGTTCCGTTTGAACGGGTTCGGAAACGGCTTCCTGTACAGGTTCAGAATAATATTCAGATGGAGCAGGAATGTCTGGCTCAGAGGATACCGGCTCCCTTTGCTCTGTAAAGTCTCTGCTCTCCTGCGGTATTAAAGGTTGCTGTTGTTTTTTGTTTGCAGGCTCAGAGATCGGTTTTATTGGTACAGGCTGTTCAATTTGAACGGTCTGCAATACATCCGTATCTTCTTCTACAGGCTCAGGAATATTTTCGTCAAGCGGTGCATTTTTCAGCCGCCAGGCCTGTATGCCCATGGCCTGCAGATACTCCTGTATTAATGCATTGTCCGGCATTGTGGTCATTAAAGCTGCGGATGAGCCCGTTCAGTAGCCTGGATCAGTTTGTTCAGCGCATTAATATAAGAGCGGGCCGAAGCAATAACAATATCAGTATCCGCCCCCTGGCCATTAACAATACGGTTGGCCTTTTCAAGACGAACGGTGACATCTCCCTGAGCATCGGTACCGCTGGTAATATTATTAACTGAATACAGTTTTAATTCGGCTTCACTATTTACAATAGCTTCAATGGCTTTAAAGGCGGCATCGACAGGCCCGCTGCCTGCTGCAGTAGCTGACTTTTCTTCACCATCCACCAGCAGACTGATACTGGCAACCGGTGTTTCACCGGTTTCAGAGCAGACTTTAAGAGACAGCAGTTTAATGCTTTCATCTCTGGATGCCACTGTTTCTGAGACCAGTGCCTGCAGATCATCATCAAAGATTTCATGTTTCTTGTCCGCCAGTTCCTTAAAGCGGGCAAAGGCCTGATTCAGGCTTTCTTCGGATTTAAATTCAATACCCAGATCTTTCAGGCGGCTTTTAAGTGCATTACGGCCGGAGTGTTTGCCCAGAATAATATGGTTTTCTTTCCAGCCCACATCTTCAGCACGCATAATTTCATAGGTTTCACGGTTTTTAAGTACACCGTCCTGATGAATACCGGATTCATGAGCAAAAGCATTAGCGCCTACAATGGCCTTGTTGGGCTGTACAGGGAAACCAGTTATGCCGGCCACAACACGGGAAGCCGGTACAATCTGGGTGGTATCCAGGCTGGTATCACAGGGAAAAACATCCTGACGGGTACGCACCGCCATAACCACTTCTTCCAGTGCCGCATTACCGGCCCGCTCACCCAGACCGTTAATAGTACACTCTACCTGACGGGCACCCTGTAAAACAGCGGATAAGGAGTTAGCCACTGCCAGCCCAAGATCATTATGACAATGCACTGAAAATACAGCTTTATCAGAATTTGGAATTTTTTCCAGCAAGTTATGGATCAGCTGACCGAACTGGTGAGGAATGTTATAACCGACGGTATCGGGAATGTTAATAGTAGAAGCACCGGCATCAATAACTGCCTCGATAACCCGGCATAAAAAGTCCAGATCGGAACGGCCGGCATCTTCAGGAGAAAATTCCACATTGTCGGTATGCTGACGGGCACGTTTAACCGCGGCTACGGCCTGTTCCACCACCTGCTCCGGGGTCATGCGCAGTTTTTTCTCCATATGGATGGGAGAAGTCGCAATAAAGGTATGGATTCTGGAGGAATTAGCACCTTTTAGGGCTTCTCCGGCCCGGTCAATATCTTTATCCAGTGCTCTGGCCAGACCGCACACAGTACTGTCTTTAATGGTATCCGCAACGGCCTTGACTGACTCAAAATCTCCGGGACTGGCAATAGGGAAACCCGCTTCTATAATATCCACCTTCATGCGTTCCAGCACTTTGGCGATGCGGATTTTTTCTTCTCTGGTCATGGACGCACCGGGACTCTGTTCCCCGTCGCGCAATGTGGTATCAAAGATTATTAGTTTGTCAGTCATGCTTCACTCCAGTTAAGGAGTGCTATTTTATCATAGTCCGCTGATACTGATAATAGGCATTTTATGTGCTGGTGAATTTTACTGGACTTGAATTTGGGTATGAGTATCCTTACCGGGCTTTTTTTAATTTACGTATGGTATAGCCTACAAGGCCGGAAAAGGTGTAAAGGGCAAAAATACTGAACAGAATAAAGGGCGGCTGGTAAACAATAAAAACAAAGACCAGCACCATAATTAAAATGGTGACAAAGGGGACTTTGTTTTTTAAATCCAGATCTTTAAAGCTGCGGTATTTAATATTACTGACCATAAGCAGGCCGGCACCTATAGTCATAATCATAACCAGGTATTTCAGACTTTCTCCGGCTATCTGGTTTTCGGCGCAGACCCAGACAAAACCGACGATAAAACCAGCCGCTGCCGGACTGGCCAGCCCCTGAAAATAACGTTTATCGGCATGTCCGATCTGAGTATTAAAACGTGCCAGACGCAAAGCAGCACTGACTACATAAATAAAGGCCGCAATCCAGCCAATTTTGCCCAAAGCAGATAATGACCAGGTGTACATAATCAGGGCCGGAGCAATACCAAAGGAAATCATATCTGAAAGACTGTCGTATTCCGCACCAAAATCACTCTGGGTATTGGTCATACGCGCTACCCTTCCATCCAGCCCATCCAGGATCATGGAAATAAAAATAGCCAGGGCGGCCGCCTCAAAGCGGTCATTCATAGCGGCAATAACAGCATAAAAACCACCGAACAGTGCACCGGTGGTAAAAAGATTGGGCAGCAGATAAATACCACGGCGTTTTTTTGCCCGTGATACTGACTCCATAGCAGGCTCTTCTTCTACACTGACCAGTTTGGTAACATTGTCATTATTTTCTGAATCATTGTTTGTTGAATTATTATTTTGCGGGTCTTCCATAATTTTAAATGTCTGTACGCTATTTTTAAAATACAAGATTAACAAATCAGCAGGCAAAAAAATAGCCTGACCGGCTTTATACCGGACAGGCTATTTTACTCTATGTTAATAAAAGACTTAGTTTTTGTCTTTATCAACCAGGGCGTTTTCAGTGATCCATGGCATCATGGCGCGCAGTTTAGCACCTGTCTGCTCAATCGGATGGGCTGCATTATTACGACGCCAGGCAGTCATTTCAGGATAGTTGGTCTGACCTTCAAGGATAAAGCGCTTTGCATATTCACCATTCTGAATATTCTTCAGGGCTTCCTGCATGGCTTTACGGCTTTCATCATTAATGACTTTAGGACCCGTAACATACTCACCATATTCCGCATTATTGGAAATGGAGTAGTTCATATTGGCAATACCGCCTTCATACATCAGGTCAACAATCAGTTTTAATTCATGGAGACACTCAAAGTAGGCCATTTCAGGGGCATAACCGGCTTCAGTCAGTGTTTCAAAACCGGCTTTAACCAGCTCGACTGCACCACCGCATAATACCGCCTGCTCACCAAATAAATCGGTTTCAGTCTCATCTTTAAAGGTCGTTTCAATAATACCGGTACGACCGCCGCCAACACCGGAGGCATAGGACAGGGCCACATCTTTGGCTTTACCGGAAGCGTCCTGGAATATGGCAATCAGATCTGGAATACCACCGCCCTTAACAAACTCGGAACGAACGGTATGTCCGGGTGCCTTAGGAGCAATCATAATCACGTCCAGATCAGCACGGGGAACAATCTGGTTGTAATGAATACTAAAACCATGAGCAAAAGCCAGAGTAGCGCCCTGCTTGATATTAGGTTCGATTTCGTTTTTATATAATTGAGACTGAAACTCGTCTGGCGTCAGGATCATAACCAGGTCAGCGTCTTTAACTGCATCAGGAGTATTTTTTACCGCCAGACCTGCTGCTTCAGCTTTCGCTGCAGAAGATGAACCTTCACGCAGAGCAATGGTGACATCCACACCGGAATCTTTCAGATTGTTTGCATGAGCATGGCCCTGAGAACCATAACCAACGATGGTGACTTTCATGCCCTTAATGATAGAAAGATCGCAATCCTTATCATAATATATATTCATTATCAAAACCTTATAGTTAATTTTTAAAATAGTTCTTAAATAGCAGTTGATAGTTTTCAGCCGTTAAAATAAAACTTTATACGGTCAAAAACAGACGGAGTCTAAAAAAACTTGTTATCTACACATGCAGTGCAGAATTGCCTCTGGCAATGCCCATAACACCGGAACGCACTGTTTCCAGAATACTGTCACATTCAAAAGAACCGACAAAAGCATCCAGTTTATCACTGGTGCCGGTTAATTCAATGGTGTATGAATTAGGTGTAACATCAACGATATTGCCACGGAAAATTGTGGTTAAACGCATTATCTCGTCACGTTTGCTGCCCGTAGCCTTAACCTTAATCAGCATCATTTCACGCTCTATATGAGAGTGGCCGTGAACATTGAGATCATTGAGTTTTACCACATCAATCAGTTTGTTTAACTGCTTGGTGATCTGTTCAATGATTTCATCAGAGCCGCGGGTGACCAGAGTCATACGTGATAAGGTCGGATCTTCTGTCGGTGCTACTGTCAGAGACTCAATATTATAGGCCCGTGCAGAGAAAAGACCGGCTACCCGTGACAGAGCTCCGGCTTCGTTTTCAAGTAAAATAGATATTATATGTCGCATTTTTTATCTTCAACCTTATCTGTTAAACCAGTTCACTGTCCGGGGCCAGTTCCATTTCATGCTGCCCTTTGCCGGCTGCAATCATGGGATAAACATTTTCTTCACGGTTGGTGATGAAATCAATAAAGACCAGCTTATCCTTCATGGCGAAGGCTTCTTTTAAAGCATCTTCTACATCACTGGTTTTATCAACCTGCATACCGACATGGCCATAACTTTCTGTTAATTTAACAAAATCAGGAATGGAATCCATATAGGACATGGCATAACGGCCTTCATAGAAAAACTCCTGCCACTGTCTGACCATACCCAGGTAACGGTTATTCAGATTGATGATTTTTATAGGCAGCTGATACTGCATACAGGTAGCCAGCTCCTGAATATTCATCTGAATACTGCCCTCACCGGTGACACAGGCTACAGTCTGATCAAGATGAGCCAGTTGCACACCCATGGCCGCTGGTAGGCCAAAACCCATAGTGCCCAGACCACCGGAATTGATCCACTGTCTGGGCTTGTCAAACTTGTAATACTGAGCAGCAAACATCTGGTGCTGCCCCACATCTGAAGTAATATAGGCATCCCCTTTTGTTACTTCATACAGTTTTTCTATGACGTATTGAGGCTTGATAACCTTGGTCTTTTTGTTATATTTCAGGCAGTTCTTTTTACGCCATTGCCTGATTTTCTTCCACCAGTCCTTGATGGCTTCCTGATCGGTATTATCTTTATCATCTTTTAACAGTTTCAACATGGATGTCAGAACATCGTCCACATCACCTACAATAGGCACATCCACTTTAACATTTTTGGAAATAGAGGACGGGTCAATATCAATATGAATAATTTTGGCGTTAGGACAAAAATGCTCCAGATGACCGGTAATACGATCATCAAAACGTGCCCCTACCGCAATCAGCACGTCAGTTTCGTGCATGGCCATATTGGCTTCATAAGTACCGTGCATACCCAGCATGCCCAGCCACTGTTCATCGGTAGCAGGATAAGCACCCAGCCCCATTAAGGTACTGGTAATTGGAAAACCCAGTCGCTGCACCAGAGTTCTTAAAGACTGAGAAGCATTGGACAGCACCACTCCGCCGCCGGTATAAAAAACCGGACGCTTAGCACGTTTAATCAGTTCCATGGCCTTTTTAATCTGGTACTGATGTCCCTTAATAACTGGATTATAGGAACGCATACTGATAGTCGGCATGTAGCTGTAAGGGATTTTGACATTCGGATCCGTTATATCTTTAGGAATATCAATCAGTACAGGGCCCGGACGACCGGTCGATGCTACATAAAAGGCTTTTTTCAGTGTCTCAGCCAGGTCTTTAACATCTTTTACCAGGAAATTATGTTTTACACAGGGACGGGAAATACCCACAGAATCCACTTCCTGAAAAGCATCACTGCCGATAACCGCCGTAGGTACCTGACCAGAAATAACCACCAGGGGAATCGAATCAAGATAAGCGGTCGCAATCCCGGTTACAGCATTGGTCATACCGGGACCTGAGGTAACCAGTGCCACACCGGTTTTACCGGAGGAACGGGCATAGCCGTCAGCCGCATGCACTGCTGCCTGCTCATGACGAACCAGAATATGTTTGACTTCATCTGCTTTAAACAGCGCATCATAAATATGCAGTACG
>JALVDE010000478.1 GCA_027009375.1 Gammaproteobacteria bacterium | reverse complement strand
CTGATGCAGTTAAAACAGGAAGGTTTAATTCGTGCCGTGGGTCTGTCCACCAAAACCACAGAAGGCGGTTTATGGACAGTAGAAAATACTGATGTGGTTATGGCCACCCGTAATACCAGCGATCATACCGATGATCCGGTACTGGACAGGGCTCTGGAACTCAATAAGGGGGTGGTGATCAAAAAGGGACTGCAAAGCGGCCATGCAGACAGCAAGGCCGGTGGTGCCGGAATTGATGAAGCCATCCGCTATGTTTTTTCTCATCCGGCAGTCAGTTGTCTGATAGCCGGCACCATTAATCCCGAGCACTTAAAACAAAATGCCCGGTTGGTCGCTCAACTGACAGACTAATTATGCAACGCTTTTTATACACCAGCCTGTACTATCTGCTGACCCCCTTATTATTTCTACGTCTGTTACTCAAACACCGGAAAAGTGCAGATTATAAAACCCTGCGTCAGCCCTTACGTCTGGCTGAACGACTGGGCGTTTTTACTCAACCGGTATTTGCTTCAGCCAGACAGCCGGTCTGGATCCATACTGTTTCGGTGGGTGAGTTTCTGGCCACCCGGCCTTTGATTAATAAATTTCTGGAAAACTATCCTGATTACCCTCTGGTGATCACCTGTACCACAACCACTGGCTCTGCTCAGATTTTAAAGACCTTTGCACGGGAAATAGCACAGCAACGGATCTTTCACTGTTACCTGCCTTATGACTTGCCCGGTTCGGTACGCCGTTTTCTAAACAGGATAAAGCCGTCCCTGGGCCTGATTATGGAAACAGAAATCTGGCCTAATTTGCTGCTGGAATGTGAGCGTCGAAAATTACCTGTATGGCTGTTAAATGCCCGTATGTCTGCCCGTTCAGCTAAAGGCTATGCACGTTTCGGCAGGTTAACTAAAAATACCCTGCAGAAATTTACCGGCATTGCAGCCCAGGATGCACTGGATGACGGAAGGCTGAAAGAGCTGGGCGCTGATGGAAATACCCTGCATATTACCGGCAGTATCAAGTTTGATATTAAAGTCCAGCCTGAAGATATTGCTGCCGGGCAGGCTTTACGCCGGCAATTGCACTGGCAAACTAAAAGGGTTTTGATGGCAGCCAGTACCCATAAGGGAGAAGATGAACAGATCCTGGCCGTTTTTCAGAATCTCAGAGTAAAGCACCCTGAACTGGTACTGCTTGTGGTGCCCCGGCATCCGGAACGCTTTCAGTCTGTTTATCAGATGCTGAAAGAAAATCCCCGGGGACTGAACGTTACTAAACGTACTGAAATAGAAAATGCCTCTGCCAAAGATCAAACCAAAAGCCCGGATATTTTACTGGGGGATAGTATGGGTGAAATGATGCGCTATTTTGCCTGTTCAGACCTGATATTTATGGGCGGTACCCTGGTGCCGGTGGGTGGGCATAATATTCTGGAACCGGCTGCCCTGGAATTACCGATTGTGTACGGCCCACATATTTTTAATTTTTATGCCATTAATGAACTGTTTTTACAATACCAGGCCGCAAAGCAGGTGCAGGATGCTGCAGAACTGGAGCAGGTACTCGATAGCCTGTTAAGTGATAAAGAACAACGAAACAGTATGGCAAAAAAAGCCCATCAGCTTATTGAGCAGAACGCCGGAGCACTGGATAAAATTATGACTTTAATTAAGCCGTATATGGATGACTGAAGCTTCTTACCCTGAATATTTCTGCTTCCCGCGCTTCTGCGAGGGAACAAGGAAACTATAATTTAACCCCCCGCCTTTTAGCAATTGCTCGTCCCATTTCCTTAAATAAATCCTCACTGATATGCTGTTCAGCATAGGGGAAAATCTGCTCATTTTCAATCTGCGCATGTTCGCTCATGCTTTGGGCAAACTGCTCTGCCATCTGTTCCAGAGTATCAAATTCTGTGGTGCGTTCTGCCAGCATCTTATCCAGTTCCCCCCACAGCAGGTCGGATTCCACATGCTCTTTGATCATGGTGTTTATCAGGCTAACTAACTCCATGGTCTGAGTCTGAGTACATTCAGGATCCAGGGCTATAACAGCAGGGAACAGGTGTTCTTCTTCATCCTTATGATGTTCCGGCCCGGCAACATTAAAATAATGGCGAATTTGATCGGCAGACGTTTCCAGTTGCGGGGTCCAGCCATCTTTATGCAGTGCGAGGCTAAGTTTATAAAGGGAAGAAGAAAAATGAATGATCTTGTCGTGACAACTGCGCAATAAGGATAGCGGCTGCTCAAAAGTCGGGCTGTCGTTAGTATTTTTGCTTTTATTACTCAGTTGATTAATTTGCAGCATAATCCCATGACCCTTATTTTGAGCTAAGGTTGAGTTTTTTAACCTGGTTTCCGCTTAATCCATTCCCTCTTCCTTTGTGAGAGGGCCAGGGTGAGGGATATGAACAAAGGGACAGACTAAAAAATAAACCTGGACTTTTTATTCACATGTTCCAGCGGTTGCAGGTCAGTTTCAAACAAATACTGCTCAGAAAACTGCTTTTCCGATACCCGGGTGATCAAAGTGGCTTCCATAACCGGAGACTCTCCAGTGACCGCAAACAGACGGCCCCCGATTTTCAGGCTCTGTTTAAAGCTTTCCGGCAATTCGGGTACTGAACCGGTTATTACGATTACATCATAAGGACCGCCGCCGGTGTAACCATCAGCTGCATCGGCAACCACAAACCTGACGTTTTTAATGCCTTCGGCTGCAACACGCTTTCTGGCCAGTTCACTTAAGTCTTCATACAGCTCGACAGTGATAACCGTATCTGCAAGATGAGCCAGCAGAGCGGTCAGATAGCCGCTGCCGGTACCGATTTCCAGTACCTTATCGGTTTCTTTAACCTGAACGGCCTGCAGGATCTTAGCCTCTATTTTTGGCGCCAGCATAAGCTGACCATGACCAATGGGTAATTCCACATCAGAAAAGGCGGCCTCTTTTAGTTCATCGGCCACAAAATTTTCTCTTGGAATCGCTTCCAGTGCCTCCAGGGCAACGGGATCAATAACATTCCAGGGCCTGATCTGCTGTTCAATCATATTGTGGCGAGCGGTTTCAAAGTTCATTTCCATCATGCTGTATGGCCTTTTTTGATGTTTGGCTGAAATGGTTAAGATTAACTTAAGATTATAGAGCAAATGGCGGTTTAAATCCAAAATTGTAAAGTGCAATAAGCAGATGCATATTGCATAGTTATAAAATACTTAAATAGTTGTAATGCATTGATATCATAGTATTTTATAAAGTGGCATTAGTTTTGCTAATCAGTTTTACCAGGTAGATATAAATAAAGATTAATGGCGAGCAATCGTTCGCTGAGCTTGCAAATAAAAACTTTTTGTCATTTTAGAGGGAAAAACAATGCTGTTTGAATCATTTTCGGCTGCACAGTCGACACTCCTGTGGGGCGTTTTTATTGTCGCTCTCATTATGGGGGCGGTAGTCAATAAGACCAATTTCTGTACCATGGGGGCCGTTTCTGACATGGTCAATATGGGTGACTACAGTCGTTTTCGTTCCTGGCTGCTGGCCATTGCCGTGGCCATGACGGGTTTGATTGTACTGGAATCACTGGGACTGGTTAATGCAGACAGCAGTTTTCCTCCCTACCGAAGCAGCCAGCTGGTCTGGGCTGAAAATATTCTCGGCGGTTTTCTGTTTGGTATCGGTATGACCCTGGCCAGTGGTTGCGGTAATAAAACCCTGATCCGAATTGGCGGTGGTAATATTAAATCCATTCTGGTGTTTATTATTATTGCCGTTATTGCCTACTATATGACCAATCCATTTCCTGGTTCTGATAAGACCCTGTTTTCTGTCCTGTTTTATGACTGGATACGCCCCCTGGCGATTTCCCTGGATACTAATCAGGATCTGGGTTCTCTAATTAATAGTGAAAATCCGGTAGGAACACGACTGATAGTTGGTGGTGTTCTGGTCGCTCTGCTGTTGTTTTATATTGTTAAAAGCAAGCATTTCTGGTCCAGTTCTGACTACTGGCTGGGTGGTCTTATTGTGGGCCTGGCCGTTCTGGCTGGATGGTATCTGAGTGGTTCTGTGATGGTGGATGTTCCTGACGAAGAAACTCAGTACTCTCTGGTGGAATACTATGAAAACTGGGATATGGTCAGTGAGTCTGAAGAAGGCAAACCCGCTCAGGGAGCTCCCCTGTCACCTCAGTCTTTTACCTTTATTAATCCAATTGGCCAGACCCTTGGTTATGTCAGCAACGGCTTAAATTCAGCTCTGCTGACCTTTGGTATTGTCGCGGTCTTTGGTGTGATTTTGGGCTCCTTCTTATGGGCCTTAATCAGCCGAAGTTTTAGAATTGAATGGTTTGTTAATTTTAAGGATTTTCTGACCCATGTAATTGGCGGCATACTGATGGGCTTTGGCGGTGTTCTGGCAATGGGCTGTACTATTGGGCAGGGGATCTCCGGTGTTTCTACCCTGGCTATAGGTTCCATTATGGCTTTTCTGGCCATTGTGTTTGGCAGTGCCCTGACTATGAAAATCCAGTACTATCAGATGCTCTATGAAGATGCTTCTTTTTTTGCAGTTTTAATTACCGCTCTGGTAGAACTGAAACTGCTGCCTGCGGGTATGAGAAAACTGGAAGCCCTGTAAGCTTCCCAGGAAATGCGGGCGGGATGCCCGCATCCTGAAACTCACAATAGCTAACACTTTATTCTTTTCCTTGAAATTTAAATAAAAATCCGTTACTTTCAGAAGCTGTTTTAGGTTTTTTTCGCCAGGGGTCCCCATTACTTAACGTAGCGGGGTGAGATATACCCTTTGAACCTGATCCGGTTTGTACCGGCGTAGGAAGGCTTCTGCTGCATTCATAGCTCCTCCCTCGCCTGTTCTGTTTTTATATATTTGAATTTAAGGACCAGCATGAGCGCCATTCCAGAAGATTTTATCCGTCAGACGACCCAGTTATCTGAAGAAGTTACCCGACCATTCTCAGGTTCAAGAAAAATCTATGTCCAGGGCAGTCGCCCGGATATCCGGGTGCCTATGCGGGAAATCATGCAGGCCGATACAGAAACCAATGAAGGGGTGGAGAAAAACCCGCCTATTCCGGTTTATGACACCTCCGGTATTTATACCGATCCTGATGCCGAAATTGATCTGCTTAAGGGGCTGCCGCCCCTGCGGGATAACTGGATACTGGAGCGGGATGACACAGAACAGTTATCCGGCCCCAGCTCGGCATATGGTCAGCAGCGGCAAAGTGATCCCGATCTGGCTAATCTGCGTTTTGAACACATCCGGGCACCACGCAAGGCAAAAAGCGGTAAAAATGTCTCCCAGATGCATTATGCACGTCAGGGTATTATTACCCCGGAAATGGAATATATTGCTATTCGGGAAAATTGTAAATTACAGGAGATGCGCGAAGCCGGGCTGATGCGTCAGCATCCCCAGCATCCCGGAGAAAATTTCGGTGCCAGTATTCCTGAGGAAGTGACGCCGGAATTTGTCCGCCAGGAAGTCGCCATGGGCCGTGCCATTATTCCGGCCAATATCAACCATCCGGAACTGGAACCCATGATCATCGGGCGTAACTTTCTGGTCAAGGTCAACACCAATATCGGTAATTCAGCCGTGACTTCATCTATTACCGAAGAAGTTGAAAAAATGGTCTGGTCCACCCGTTGGGGTGGTGATACCCTGATGGATCTGTCCACAGGTAAAAATATTCATGAAACCCGTGAATGGATCATCCGTAATTCACCGGTACCTATTGGCACCGTACCGATTTATCAGGCACTGGAAAAAGTAAACGGCAAGGCCGAAGAACTGACCTGGGAAATTTTTCGAGATACGCTCATTGAACAGGCGGAACAGGGCGTGGATTATTTTACCATTCATGCTGGTATTCGCCTGCAGCATGTACCTCTGACGGCTAAACGCCTGACCGGCATTGTCTCACGGGGCGGTTCCATAATGGCCAAATGGTGTCTGGCGCACCATACCGAAAGCTTTCTGTACACGCATTTTGAAGACATCTGTGAAATTATGAAAGCCTATGATGTGTCCTTCTCCCTGGGGGACGGCCTGCGTCCCGGCTCTATAGCCGATGCCAATGATGAGGCTCAGCTGGGTGAGTTAAGAACCCTGGGTGAACTGACCAAAATTGCCTGGAAACACGATATCCAGACCATGATAGAAGGCCCCGGTCATGTGCCCATGCACATGATTAAGGAAAACATGGACATTCAGCTCGAAGCCTGTCATGAAGCCCCGTTCTATACCCTCGGCCCCCTGACAACTGATATTGCTCCAGGCTATGATCATATTACCTCAGCCATTGGTGCGGCCCAGATTGGCTGGTATGGTACCGCCATGCTCTGCTATGTTACCCCTAAAGAACACCTGGGACTGCCCAATAAGGAAGATGTCCGCGATGGGATTATCACCTATAAACTGGCGGCCCATGCAGCGGATCTGGCCAAAGGAATCCCCGGTGCCCAGGTGCGGGACAATGCCATGTCCAAGGCCCGCTTTGAATTCCGCTGGGAAGATCAGTTTAACCTGGGTCTTGATCCGGAACGGGCCCGTGAGTATCATGATGAAACCATGCCCAAACAGGCCCATAAAGTAGCCCATTTCTGCTCCATGTGCGGCCCTAACTTCTGCTCCATGAAAATTACTCAGGACGTACGTGATTATGCCGCCAAACAGGGTATCGCTGATATAACCGTAGCCATTGAAGAAGGCATGGCCGAAAAATCCGCCCAGTTTAAGGAAATCGGCAGCGAAATCTACACCAAATCCTGACTCTAAAGAAAGCGTTCAGCGCTGAGCGTTCAGCGTTCAGAAAGAGCCAGAGCAACAGAATTTATCTTTAAGTTAGTGCAAAATATTTTAATATTTTGCTTGACTGAAGAACAAACGGTTTTAAACTTTTCACTGAACGCTGAACGCTGAACGCTGAACGCTGAACGCTGAACGCTGAACGCTGAACGCTGAACGCTGAACGCTATGCT
>JALVDE010000477.1 GCA_027009375.1 Gammaproteobacteria bacterium | reverse complement strand
GAAACCATTGCCGTAACCTATACCGGTATTCTTCCTGATCTGTTCCGGGAAGGGCAGGGTATTGTGGCCACCGGAAAAATAGATGGCTCCACTAAAGACGGTAAAACCCATTTTATCGCCGAAGAAGTACTGGCAAAACACGACGAAAACTATATGCCGCCTCAGGTGCAGGAAGCACTGGACAAGGCGCATGAAGAAGGTAAGAAAAAACTGGCTGAAAATTCCGCTGCAGATGCGGCTAAAACTGCACCACAGACCACAGAACAAGTCACAGAACAATCGGCTGCACAGGGAGGCACTGCACAATGATACCTGAAATTGGTAACTTCTCCCTGATTATTGCCCTGGCCGTGGCTCTGTTTCTGGCTACCGTGCCTTTATATGGTGCTCAGAAAAATAACCTGCAGCTCATGCAGTTTTCCCGTTATGCTGTGGTAGCCCAGTTCTTCTTTATCCTGGTGTCATTCCTGGCACTGGTTTATTCGTTTACTATTGATGACTTTTCAGTCCGCTATATTGCCACTAATTCCAACTCCGCACTGCCGATGATCTATAAAATTTCAGCGGTCTGGGGCGCTCATGAAGGTTCCTTCCTGTTATGGCTGTTAATATTATCCATCTGGTCCATGGCCGTTGCCTATTTTAGTAAAAGCCTGCCTATCAGCATGACTTCCCGGGTACTGGCGGTTATGGGGATGCTCAGTATTGGTTTCCTGTTATTTATTATCTTCACCTCTAACCCCTTTGAACGCCTGTTTCCGGCGCCCATGGACGGCCGGGATCTGAATCCCTTATTACAGGATCCCGGTCTGGCCATTCATCCGCCCATGCTCTATATGGGTTATGTGGGTTTTTCTGTAGTATTCAGTATTACCATTGCCGGGCTGATTTCCGGACAACTGGATTCCGCCTGGGCCCGCTGGTCCCGTCCCTGGACAGTCATTGCCTGGGTATTCCTGACACTGGGTATTGCTCTAGGTAGCTGGTGGGCATACTATGAACTGGGTTGGGGCGGCTGGTGGTTCTGGGATCCGGTGGAAAATGCTTCCTTTATGCCCTGGTTAATCGGTACAGCCCTGTTGCATTCACTCATTGTGACAGAAAAACGCGGTGCCTTTAAAAGCTGGACAGTATTACTGTCTCTGATTGCCTTTTCTCTAAGCCTGCTGGGTACATTCCTGGTGCGTTCCGGGGTACTGGTATCCGTACATGCCTTTGCCTCTGATCCCACCCGCGGTTCGTTTATCCTGGCTTTCCTGGTTTTTGTGATTGGTGGCTCCCTGATGCTGTATGCGATTCGCGGTTCATCCATGAGCGGAGGCGGTCATTTCAATCTGTTCTCCAAGGACACCTTTATGCTGCTGGGTAATATCCTGCTGTCAGTGGCCTGTGCCATGGTGTTATTAGGCACCTTATACCCCTTACTGGATCAGATGATTGACCTGGGTAAACTGTCGGTCGGTGAGCCCTATTTTAATGCAGTGTTTGTACCTATTATGCTGCCGGCACTGGTGATTATGTCCATGGCGCCCTTAATGCGCTGGAAAAGTGATCGCTTTGAGCGGGTTTTTAAACAGATGCTGATCCCTCTGGCTATCGCCCTGTCTGTGGGAATTGCCCTGTTCTTTATTGAAAAAGGCTCGGTTATGATATCCATCAGCGTTGGTCTTGCGGCACTGATT